>CAIWRR010000206.1 GCA_903915125.1 Candidatus Firestoneibacteriota bacterium
AGATATAATTCATGCCGAATTTCCGCCGGAGGCGGATCCGCCTTTGGCGGACATCCCCGCCATTAATGGCGGGGTATTCTTCGGCATAACGAAATAAAAGTTATATCAAAACTGGCGCAAAGCCGGCTCCAAGGCCTATTCTTCTTACATATATGTAGACTGTGCAGTTCTGCAATTATATTGATATTGGTATGGGCTTCCGTTATAATTGCTAATTGTGAATGATTTCAAGTTCTGGGCGGCGGCAGGCAGGCTCTCCGGTCTCGGGTTGACCCTGGCGGCTGTTATTTTAACAGGGCTATTTATAGGCATTAATATTGACAAGAAATTCGACACTTCTCCTATATTTACGCTCATATCGCTGGTTGCGGGAATTGTCGGCGGGTTCACATATATCTTCAATGAGGTACGCTCGATAAAATGGAAATAACTACTGTTATTAAAATATTAATTGGCGCGGCAGTCGGCGGCGCGGCTGCGACACTTAACAACATCCTGCTTGTCTGGACAGTTAAGAAGGCGCTAGCCGGAGACCAGAAAAAAGGGCGCGGATTAATGTTTATCAGCCTTGGCGCGAGGATGCTCGGGTTGGTGCTTGTGGTGTTTGGCGCATCTGTTATATCCGGCAAAGATACGACCGTGATGTTCTCGCTTCTTGGAATGCTTGGAATAATGACGTTTCTTTCTCCGAGAAAGAGATATTCCGGAATGGGCAAAAAGGCGGACAAATGAACGAAGCCGGCCCATTAAAAGAATTTCTCATACCGAATCCGTTTCATGTGCCTGAAGTGGTGTACATGTCCTGGATCGTTATGGCTCTCATCATTGTTTTCTTCATTATTGTAAGGCTCACTTTGAAAACCCTTCCGCGCGGCGCGCAGAATGTAACAGAATTTTTCCTTGAATGGATAATCAAGCGGTCGGAAGAATATATGGGCAAAAATGGACCAAGGTTTCTGCCGCTCTTCGCCCTCCTCTTCCTTTTTGTTTTCATCTCCAATCTGCTGGGATTAATCCCCGGCTTCAAGTCCCCGACAAGCAACATCAACGTCACTCTCGGACTCGGCCTTATCATATTTTTCTCCACGCATTATTTTGGCATTAAAGCGAAAGGGTTTTTCGGATATTTCAAGCATTTTGCGGGGCCGCCGTACTGGCTTGCGCCGCTGCTCTTTCCCATACATATAATAGGAGAGCTTATAAGACCTCTCTCTCTGGCTTTCCGTCTGTTCGGGAACATTCTCGCGAAAGAAATACTTCTAGGCATACTTGCAACGCTGCTCGTCACCTTCGCCTTCACGGATATGCCGTGGATAGTTCAGAAGATGCTCGAGGCCGGCTCGCTGATACTTCGCCCACTTATTATGGTGCTCGGAGGACTGGTTTGCTTTATACAGGCGCTAGTCTTCACGATGCTGGCCATGGTGTATGTAGCCGGAGCAGTTTCGACAAGCGAAGAACATTAATAGAAGGTTGGAGGGTTGGAGGCTTAAGAACAGCAAAGCAGATACGCTTATGGAATTATGATAAAAAATTCCGTCAGGGGCGAAAATCCGCCGGCGGGAATATAACAAGCAGCACAAGGAGGCAACATGCTGATTTTCATCGTTTCAATCGCAGTCGCGGGAATAGCTATGGCAATAGGCTCTCTGATGACGGCAAGCGCCCAGGGAAACGCGCTTGCAAAAGCTATGGAAGGAATCTCCCGGCAGCCGGAAGCTTCCGGCGCCATCAACGGAACACTTATTATAGGACTTGCGTTCATTGAATCAATAGCCATTTACGTGCTCGTTGTGTCGCTCATAATTCTTTTCGCGAACCCGTTCACGGCGCCGTATATGAAGACCGAGACGCTCAAGGCCGAAGTGGAAACGCTTAAGCTTGAGAATGAAAAGAAGCAGCTTGAAGCTCTGCTCGGCAAGACTGCCGACGCTAAACCGGCGGAAAAGGCCGCAAAAGGAAAATAAATGCTCAATTTTGAACCTTACATACTGCTTGTCACCATAATCACATTTCTGATAGGCATGGTGCTCATTTGGAACGTTTTCCTGAAACGATTCCTAAGGGTGCTTGAGGACCGGGCCGCGGGAGTGAAAGACAACATTGAATCCGCCGAAAAGAATAAAACCGAGGCGGAAAGTTTGAGGCTTGAGTACCAGAAGCATCTTGACGAAATAGACAAGAAGGTGCAGCGGGCGATAAAGGACGCGACTAAAGAAGGCATTGAGCTGAAAAACGAGATAATTCTTAAGGCGCGGCAGGAAGCCAAGAACGTGCTGGACAAAACATATGAAAAGATTGACCTTGAGAAGGAAAAGATGCTCAAAGAACTAAAGACCGAGGTCGTGAATATGTCCGTAACCATCGCGGAGAAGATAATCAAAGAGAATCTCTCGCATAAGGTCAACGACAGAATGGTGGACGAAGTACTTGCAGAAATAGAAAGAGGCGGCAAATAATGCCGGCAGGTACGCTCTCAAAGAAATACGCTTCCGCGCTTTTCAAGGCCGCGCTCGAACTCGGAGATGACGGTCCGGCCAGGATACAGGAGGCGCTGACATCTGTCAGTGAAAAGCTTGAGGGCCCTGCGCTTTCAGCCCTCCTTTCTCCGTCAATACCGGCCAAGGAAAAAACAGAAATGTTTTATTCTCTTGCCGGCGATAAAGCTCCGCGGGAAGCGCGCGCGTTCCTGGCTCTTGTACTGGAAAAGAAAAGGCTCTCTCTTTTCAATGATATTCTTGACGTCTACTCATTGCTCTGCGAGGAAAACAAGGGCATCAAGCGAGCGGAAATATTCTCCGCGTCTGAACTTGACGAGGCCGAAAAGGCAAAGATTAGTTACGTCCTTGAAAAAAGCTACAAGAAGAAGTTCAAACTAACTTATGCGATTGATTCCGGCATGATAGGCGGGCTTTCAATCAGGATAGGCAATAATCTGGTGGACGGCAGCATCAGGACCCGCCTGACAGAATTAAGAGAAGCATTAAACAATTAAGATGGTTCAGCCTGAAGGCTGAGCATTTGTTTCGAGGGATACTCTTCGGTACATACGAAAAAACTGAGGTGCTCATGGCAAAGGACATTAAGGCTTCACCCGAGGAAATTACATCGGTTCTAAAGGAACTCATACAGAAATATGAAGGCAAGCTCGACCGCAGGAATACCGGAGTCGTGCTGACGGTCGGCGACGGCATATGCCGGGTTTACGGCCTTGATGAGGTCAGGTACTTTGAACTTGTTGAATTCCCAAATAATATTTACGGAATAGCTCTTAATCTTGAGAAGGACAATATAGGCATAATAGTCCTCGGCGACGACAAACTCATTGAAGAAGGCGACATCGCGAAATGCACCGGCAGGGTTGTAGAAATACCGGTCGGGAAAGAACTGCGCGGCAGGGTAATTGACGCGCTGGGAAACCCTCTGGACGGCAAAGGGCCGATAGTTGCAAAAGCAAAAAGAGCCGTTGAGCTTCGCGCGCCGGGCGTAGTTGAAAGGCAGCCCGTAAGAGACCCCCTCCAGACCGGCATCAAAGCGATAGACACCATGATACCGATAGGACGCGGGCAGAGGGAATTGATAATAGGCGACAGGCAGACAGGTAAGACTGCAATAGCTATAGACACCATAATTAACCAAAAAGACACCGGCGTAACCTGCGTTTACGTGGCAATCGGGCAGAAACAGTCCACGGTGGCCCAGTTCGTTAAGGCGCTTGAAGAAGAGGGCGCATTGGACCACACAATAGTGGTCTCGGCCACGGCAAGCGACCCGGCGGCGCTGCAATTTTTGGCCCCATATTCCGGCTGTTCCATCGGGGAATACTTCCGCGACCTGGGTGAACACGCGCTGGTAGTCTATGACGATCTTTCAAAACACGCCGTCGCCTACAGGCAGGTCTCTCTCCTGCTTAAAAGGCCTCCTGCGAGAGAAGCATATCCCGGAGACATTTTTTATCTTCACTCCCGGCTGCTTGAGAGGGCAGCAAAACTCAGCAAAGAAAAAGGCGGCGGATCTCTGACAGCTCTTCCGGTTATAGAAACACAGGCCGGCGATGTTTCCGCATACATACCGACAAACGTAATCTCTATCACAGACGGGCAGATTTATCTTGAAAGCAACCTGTTTTATTCCGGCGTCAGACCGGCCTTGAACGTAGGCATTTCCGTTTCAAGGGTGGGTTCTTCGGCCCAAAACAAAGCCATGAAGAAGGTCGCGGGCAAGATGAAACTGGATCTTCAACAGTACTGGGATCTCGCAAAGTTCGCGCAATTCGGAGCCGAACTTGATAAAGCTACCCAGGCCCAGCTCACTCGCGGACAAAAGATGGTAGAGATTCTTAAGCAGGGGCAATACGCCCCGCTTCCCGCGGAGAAACAGGTTATGATTGTCTATGCCGCAACCAACGGATATCTTGACGATATCCCGAACGCATCAATAGGAAAATTTGAAGCTGAATTCTATAAGTTCATGGATGAATATTTCGCGAAACTGGTGTCAGGACTAAGAGATAAGAAGGATATTGACGAGGCCTTCACCGGAGAATTAAAAAAAGCCATTGAGAAGTTCAAACAGGAATTCAAAACCTGACACGAATGGGCTGTGAAAGTCTTTGAAACACCAAGGCAATTATTGTCAGGCGGAATAACTTCAGCGACAGGTGCAAATGGCCTGAAGCAAATGGAACAGGCATAATTTTTAAGAACCGGGACTGTGATAGCCGAGGTTATATCCGCGGTGGCAAACCTGAAAACCGCTCTTGAAGTCTTCAGGAATCCATCCATGCCGCTGACAACATACCCTAAAGCCTAATGCGCTGTTGATTGGCACGCCTGAAGGAAAACAAAGCATGCCAGCCGCCTCAAGGAGACCAACGATAAATGAATTCAAGAGAGCGAATACTGACCGCGCTGAAATGCGGCACACCGGACAGGGTTCCGGTCTCAACCTACGAGCTTGATAACGCGCCGGTCCGCGGCACCTGGGAAAGACGGCAGCCGGCCTTCACCAAGCTGATGGACTACATCGAAGCGCGCTGCGACCTGTTCCTGCCGTCGGGCATAAAATGGACGGGCCCCGGCCAGGACAACAACCTGATCGTGACCGAGCGAAAAGAGGGCATTCATTCTTTTAAGGATATTGTCTGGAAAACTCCCAATGGAGACCTTATCAAAAAAACGCGGGCCGATGAAGGCATCGGAACGGTATGGACGCTGGAACATTTCGTTAAGACTGACGAGGACCTGGAACGGATACTCTCCGTCCCTTTCTCCGCGGAAAAAGTAAGCTGCTCGCACCTTAGAGAAAGCGAAAAACTGCTTGGTGACAGAGGGGTTCTCTTTGTCGGATTTGACGACCCGCTTTGCATCGCGGCAGAGATTCTGGAGTTTGGCGAGTTCACCGTCCGGGTTTTCACCGACTTTGACAGAATAAAGCTTTTAATGGACAAGCTGCACGAAAGGCAGACACACATTCTTGCTGAAGCGCTAAAACAGCTTAAAGGAATGAACGCCGTAATACGGCTCGTTGGCCCGGAGTACGCCACGCCCCCATATATGCCGCCCGAGATGTTCCATAAGCTTGTCTGCGAATACGACAAAACCTACATAAAGATGATAAAAGAAGCGGGGCTCTTGACCAGGGTGCATTCCCACGGCAAGGTCGCAAAGGTGCTGGATCATTTTCTTGAATTGGGCGCTGACGCGCTTGATCCCATAGAGCCTCCAACCCAGGGAGACATAACTCTCGCAGAAGCAAAAAAGAAATGCGCCGGAAGGATGTGCCTGTGCGGCGGCGTGGAACTTGTAGATCTTGAAAACGGCACGCCCCAATCTGTTGAAAAACTTGTGAAAGACTGCATGGAACAGGCAAAAGCTGGCGGCGGCTACATTATACTGCCGACCGCCTGCCCCATAAACTCTGACCTCTCTCCCAAGACCGAGCAGAACTACTATGCTTTTATTGAGAGCGCGATAAAGTACGGGGGGTATTAAAATAAAAAGTTTATAACGTTCATAAGGTGCAACATTCAATGTGGAAGTGCAACACCCGCATTAAACACCTGTAAAGGTGTTTTGAAACAAAGTTTCTTGCGAGGGGTGTTATTCATGATTCTTTCAACCCTCTTGATTGCTTTGTTCGTAATAGTATCAAAATTTG
>CAIWRR010000207.1 GCA_903915125.1 Candidatus Firestoneibacteriota bacterium
AGGAAGAAGAGCACGTCCGGGGTGAGCGCGGGTTCATATTTCCGGGATATTAGATTGCCAAACTTCACTTCCGGAAGCTCTTCCGCAGGCGCCTTTGAATCCGGCGGAGCAACACTCTTTAGAAGGTTCTCTTCCGGGTATTTCATCTGATAAAGGTTGTAACAGCCCTGCTCATAATATGAGAAAACCAGGTTCTTTGAAACAACAGAAAAATCAGGCGAGAAACACCCGCCTGAAACCGAGGTAACCTGCAAGAACGATCCCGCTTCCGGGTTAAAGATATAAAGATCAAAGATGCCGTTCATGTCGCTTGAACAGAGAAACTTCCCTCCCGGCACAACACAAGGATTTATAGTGTCAAAAGATGCCGGTGTCAGAACCTTCTCAGACTTCTTCCCTGTCAGCAGCCCGGAGAGCCTGACAAGCACCCTTTTGCCGCCCCGTCTTGACACATAAACGACGGAATCTCCGCCGTCCAGCGGGACCGGATCTGCGTCATCGTAGCGGTCATCAGTCAGCTGCTCCAACCCGCTCCCGTCTATCCGGGATGAATAAAGGTCTGATGTTCCCCTTGCTTCCCCTGCGAAGATGATTCTGTCCCCGGAAAAGGCAGGTGAATATACCGCGTCAAGCCCGCAGTCAAAAGAGGCTATTGGGCTTCCGCCGGCAGTTGAAAATATGCGAAGCATCTGCTTGCCGGCTATTTTCCCTGCAAACGCCAGGTGCTTCCCGTCCGGCGACACGGCAAGGCCCCCACCCGCGCCCGCGATGCTGTCGAAATCATACCCAATTAGCTCATAATCACTTCTGGTCTTAAGCTCTCTGCACCTTATGCTTTGATAATTGTTCCTGTCTGAAATATAAAAAAGCTTCCCGCCGTCAGGGGAGAACACCGCACCTGTATTATGCACCTGCATCTGCTTTGTATCAGCGGTCACGGGAGAAGCAAAATCACCGGCGCGTTTCCTTCCAACCGCCTGAGCCCAGTACTTGTCCTTGAGCCAATACTGCCATTTGGTATTCAACTCGTCTTGGGTAACGCCTGTCGCGTTAAAAAGCGCCTGGTCGCACGTCATGGATAAAATGTAAAACTCGCGCATTATTGCGCCTATCTTATCTTCTCCGTACTTTTCTGCGATAAAGTCAAAGAAAGACTTCGATTCCTTGTACATCTCCACTACATTCCTGCCGTCTGAATAAGAAAAACCTCCGAGCATATCCACCGGATGGGTCATATTGTTGGTTACCGCGTCGCGCAGAAGCATGTCGGTGACAGATTTGTCCTCGTCAAAGGGCTCGTGGTCCGCCATTCCTTCCATGAACCACTGAGGCAGCAGCACAGACCTTACAAGTTTGTAGGATTTGCCGAAACCGCTGTAAAGGATCTCAAACTGAAACCTGTGAGTCAGCTCGTGCTCGATGACATGGGCAAAATAATCGCGGTTCGTAAAGACCGGAAGCACCACCCTGTCTTTGAGCGGCTCCGTAAAACCGCCGACTCCTTCGGTGATAATCTCGGAAGTAATGTTCGTCTGTTCAAAATCTATCCTGTTGCGGTAAATGAACAACTTTATTTTTTCTTCGGGAATGACTTTGAATCTTTTGGAGAGCCTTGTATAGGCGCCTTCAGCTATAAGCGCCGCTTCCCTTGCCGGAGATTCGGAACCAATGGTGTAATAGACGAGAAAATTATTTGTTTCCAGCACCTGCCATTCCAGTTTCCTGTAGACAACTTTGTTTTTTCCAAAAGAGAAAGCAATAACCGGGAGCGCGAGCAGAAAAACCGCGAGGAAGAGCAGAATATTTTTTTTCAAGCAACCCCCGTCAATGCCCGCATGCAG
>CAIWRR010000208.1 GCA_903915125.1 Candidatus Firestoneibacteriota bacterium
ACGCCGGCAAGGTTTGGATAACGTCGCGCAGTTTCTTTTGATATGTTTTCGCGCGTAACGAGGCTCGCCATAGAAGGTTCGAGGCCGCTGCGCGGCACGCCCAAATGTATGAATTAAGGTGGGTTGCCCCGTACGCGCTACCATATACCACTCGCTCACTGTTTTTGTAATGGTGGCGGTTATTTTAGCAATAATGATATTTTGGTCAATAGGTGATTTTCATTTCGCTCGGGTATATGGCGCGCAGGCAAGGCTTAGAGAGTTTCACGCTGTTTCTCCGATTCATTATGCCTCCTCAAGAGAAAAGACTGATTATTCCGTTAGGTTATTCCCATCCGGCAGAAAGGAGCCTGAAGTGAAAACGCCTCTGATTTTGCTCGCCGGTTTTGCGTTTCTTCTGTCCGCGTTCCCTTCGGTTTGCTTTTCCTCTCTGCTAATTTCCGAACGCACAATGCAGGATATCACCGATGCCGAAGCGGCGCAGAGGACGCAATGGAATAAAGAGATGGCCTCCGCGGGAAACACAAGATACAAGCGCGGATTTTATACCGATCCCAACGGATTCATCTTCAACTATTCTCTTGTTTTGCCCGCAAATAGGGCGGCAGGGGCCAAATATCCTCTCTTTATCGGCGGGGATATGAAGATTGCTTTTTCAATGCCGTCCTCGCAGGAACAATTTCCCTGCTACACGATGAGCGTCTGGTGCCCCGGCAACCTCATTACGAAGTTCCCCGATTGGAAATGCGTCGCGGCCAGCGCCTATTGCGCCGCGATAAGGGAAGTCCTCGCCGAATATCCGGACGTCGACGCCTCGCGAATCTCCGTGTCGGGCGCCTCCAGGTTCGGGGCAATCGCCCTGCTTTCGGCCTTCAGTTATCCCGATGTTTACGCGGCAACCATTCCGTCCGTTGCCGGGCTTGACGTGGGCAAGGCAAAGATTATTGCCTCAAGAAAGATTGGCATCTGGATGTTTGACGGACTGAAGGACGGTTTTAACGCGGACGCCAAGAAAAAAGTCAGCCGCCTTCTGCCCGGGCTCTTCAAAGCCCTGACGGACGCCGGCTATGATCCGATGTACACTGAATATGTCTACGGGACGCATCACGAATACGGCCTTACGGATTCCCTGACAACCCCCGCCTGGAAAGATTTCACGGCTTTGCGCAAGTGGCTCTTTGAACAGAAGAAGCCTCAGGCAGTCTGGCCCGTGATAAACAGCGGGCTGACGGCGGCAGGGGAGGCCGGCAAACCCTTCAGTTACTCCATCAAAGCGGACAAGCCCGCAAATTCATTCGGAGCCGAGTTAATGATAGAACACGAAGAAGATAATAACGGTGTAATCGAAAACTCCGGTCCAAAGGGCCTTCCGAAAGGGTTGATGCTCGACCCAAAGACAGGAGTAATCTCCGGGACGCCGAAAGAGGCCGGCCGGAGTTTTATCTACCTGAAGGCCTCAAACGACAAAGGTGACGGGTATTCCACTCTGGCGCTCACTGTAAAGCAATAAAGCCGCCGATACGCCAAAGAGCGCGGTGAGAAGAATGGAGTCTGATTTCTAGTAAAATGGCTTGATACGTGAAGGCCAAAGTTATATCATTTCAAGTATTGCTGCTCGATAATTCATGCTCTTAGGAGTCGTAAAATGCAGTCAATTCAAAAGACAATTTTTGCCATTCTTTTCTTGTCAGGATTCACGGCTTTTTCACAGGAACTCCCCGTCGCGGATACAACTTCCGAAATAAAACCCGTCGAAAAAACTTACACTGCCAAAGAAGCCAAGGATGAGGTGCTCAAAGCCGTTCGCGCGAAATATATAAGTGCGATGGAGATTGGCGCGTATTACGATCAGATTGACAAGGGCAAAATCCCGGAAGTTGTGAAGAAGTTGAACGGCTTTAAGCCTGATGAAAATGCCGTGCTCGGAGCCGCCAATTATTATCCTACAGGAAAGAATCCCGCCGGCTGGAGAGGTGATGGAAACGGAAAGTATACCGCAGCGGAACCTACTATCAACTGGGGGAGGAACTCAAAGGCGGTCCTGGAGCTTAAAGGTCAAGGCGGCAATCCTAAATCTGGAGACGCGGGAACGGCAATCCCGGAAGGCGTAATCCGCGAATGGCTCGTGCTCGGCCCGGTACCGTCCGGAGCGCTTGACGGAAAAGAGGCGGGCTGGGAGCCTTCGGCGGGAGATAAGGTTGACGCCTATGAGTGGAAACCCTATAAGGCCGAAACCTCCTGGCTGAACTTCCGCCAAATCTTTGGCACTGAAGACCCCAAAGGCGCCGCCGCGTACGCTTGCACCTGGATTTACTCCTCAGGCAAGCCCCTGTTTCTGCAGACAATGTTCACCGGAAAGTCAAAAATCTGGCTTAACGGCAAGGAACTCGGGACTTAC
>CAIWRR010000209.1 GCA_903915125.1 Candidatus Firestoneibacteriota bacterium
CAAGGCTATAAACAGACAGCGGGAAAACTCCGGCAAGAAAATAACCCAGTCCAAAGATTGCTCCGCCTGCAAGAACCGTGAAGCGCGGGCCGTATTTTTCAAGTATTCTGCCGCCGAAGAGAAAAGCGAGGGCAAAACAGATATGATAGACAGAATACGCTACCTGCGAGAGCGTCGCGGTGAAACCGTGTTTCGCAATGAGTTCCCTTGAAAATATGCTCCAGGCGTAATGACCGCCTATCATCATCTGGACGACGAGCAGGAGCGACAGGATCAGAAAACGGTTGGCTCCCTTCATTTCGCGTATTCAAGGAAGGCGTCATACATCCAGTTATCCCATTCTTCGGTTACCCCTATGCCGTTAATGTCTGGATAATTCTTTGCGATTAGGCCGCCGTTCTTGCCGAAGAAGAGCTTCACCATCTTCCGCGCTTCATCCTGAATCAGTTTTTTGTTGCCCGTTGGAAGTATCTTTTGCACATCAACCGGCGAATAAAGACAGATCTTGTGGTGTTGCAGGCGTTCAGCAAGCTTCTCGTCCCCATAGAGGGACGGCTGGTCAAACTGGAACGCGTTGATGCCTACCTCGGCGAGGTCGTCAATAATCGCCCAGTTGTAGCCGCAGGAATGCATCAGCATATCAAGGTTCACGGAATGCGCAGCATCGCAAAGCCTTTTATAAAGCGGCTTGAATATATCTCGCCACATATCCGGAGAGATTAGAAGCCTGTCCTGTACACCCCAATCTTCAAAAAATATAACTCCATCCGCGCCGGTTTCAGGTATCTTTTTGATGAGTTTTTCCATGCTTGAAGTGACCATATCGTGAAGCTTGTCCACATTCTCCCGCTCCAGCACGAGGTCCTGGAAATATATCTCCATCTTCCTAAGATACCTGCTTATGGAAAAAGGGAAACCTGGAAGATTTATCATCCGGTAATGCATATTGCCGTCGGCCTCAAACTGCTTTTTAATATTTCCAAAATCACCCGAACCCAGGTAATCTGGCATCTTCAGGTCTTTTAACGCCGCCCAGTCCTCAAGCACCGGTTTCTGTATTTCTCCCTTCTTGCTGCCGCCTATTATCCGGTACCAGATATTACCCCATTCATCGTCGTAATATTCAAACTGCCCCTCAACCCATCTCTTTTCCTCGTAGCGCTTGGGAAATATTTTCACTTCCTTTACAAAATCATTTTTTCTTCCCCTGTCAAATTGAATTCCTATTCTGTCAGGATTTTCAAACCTGATGTTCTTGCGGATTACTTCTCTTGGCGTCATTTTTCCCATACTTTCTCCTTTGGATTAAGAATCAAATGATTTTGTTTGATTACACCGATGAAGAGATGCGATGTCACCGATAAACCCTTATGCCTTATCGGTGCCATCTTTCCAAATCGGTGTCATCAAACTTTTCAGTCATTTCTGTTTCAATTGCCCGTCATCGCCTCTTTAGCGGCCTCCGCCCATTTTTTCAGCAGCAGCTGGTCCGAGTTTACCGAATGTATATCGCTTAAGTTTATATCAAAATGCAAACCTTTCGCGGGGCCGATTTTAGCCAAAATCTCGTTCATCATGTCTTCTTTACTGAACCCGAAGAAGACCTTGCCGGGGTGCGAATGTATCTCCAAAACCGCGTTCTTTTTAAAGGCTTCAGCCGCGGCAGCGGTATTTGACCAGGGAGAGACATGGACCCGCCTCAGGTTCGGCAGGGTTTTTAATATCCCGTATTTCTGGTCGAGCATCTCACAGCCGTGATAATAAACGGTCTTATCCGTCATGAGCTCCGCGAGCCGGCAGGCATACGGGTAAACGAACTCGGCGTACATGTCCGGGCCAAGCCCCGACGAGGTCTGGGCGGAAACATAGAACCATTCGTTTTTCAGTTTCGGCTTCGCCGCGTCAAAATCCTGCGGGAGATAGAACGAATGCACGCGCCAGCCAAAGGCCGCGTATTTCCCGTCAAGCGTTGCCACGTTTAAATGCCCTTTAGCTTCCCTCGCTTTATGATGAGAGATAAGCGAGACCGTAAGGAACTCCATAAGCCCCTTCACCTTTTCGGGATTGTCAATACAGTCAAAAAGAATCTCCTCCATACCCCTAAGCTCGGTTGCCTTGTCAAACGGGGAAGCGCCGAGGGTAGCGTATTTCACAAAAACAGGCAGTTTCCCCAGGCAA
>CAIWRR010000210.1 GCA_903915125.1 Candidatus Firestoneibacteriota bacterium
ATCTGCGCTCCCCGACGCCAGTTTCTTCCCGTCTGGGGAATAGGTTACTGACAACACACAATCAGTATGGCCTGTTAGCGTTTTAACCAGAAGTGATTCTCCCTCTGTTCCTTCTTCCGCGAAAACGCAGCCGGAAAATATTATAAACAATACTCCAATAACTATCTTCTTGAACATATATGCTCCTTTACACTTTTGATTTTTTAAAAAAAGGGAGCAGACCTTATATATTTCACGGAAATCTTTGATTTTTGGCAAGTCTCGCTTCTTATTTGGCGGAGGGTGCAGGACTCGAACCTGCATGTCCCGTGAAGGACTCCTGATTTCAAGTCAGGTGTCTTAGCCATTAGAACTAACCCTCCGTGCTTCGGCATTATTTAACGGTGTTCATTATTTCGGCAGATTTAAAGAGATCCACTGCTTTTTTTATGGCGTCGTCATCTTCAACTCTGGCTCTTTCCCCGTCAGATTCTCCTTTAACAGTCCGAATTATCTCCGCCCTTATGAAGCTCTTCAAAAACTGCCTGTTCTTTTCAATTTCCAGGTCGCTAATCACAAAACCTGAAGCTCTCGCGTCCTTTAACATATCCTCCGCCATTTTGTCGTCTACTTTCACTTTCTCATCCGCCGCCGGATTGGCCTTGACATATTTTTTTGCATAATTCGCGAAATGTTCATAGTAGTTCAATCTCCATACCTGGTCACCCGGATATTTATCCTCGCTGATTATATCCGGCGTGATGCCTTTTTCGTGAATCTTTCTGCCAAGCGGCGTATAGTAGTAGGCGGTCGTAAGTCTGAGCCCTGAACCGTCGGAAAGCCTGAAAATGCTTTGAACCGAGGCCTTGCCGAAAGATTGCGTTCCCATTACTACCGCTCTCTTATTGTCCTGCAATGCCCCTGTAACTATCTCTGAGGCTGATGCGCTGCCTTTGTTTACCAGGACAATCATCGGGACTTTTTCACCGAAAGCGCCGCCGCCTGTAGAACTATATTTCCGGTTCATGCCGCTTATCCTGCCTTTGGTGTAAACTATCAATTTGTCGCCTGACAGAAATCTGTCAGCAATATCAACCGAGACATCAAGCAGCCCTCCCGGGTTACCGCGCAAGTCAAGTATTACGCCCTTGACATTCGCTTTTTCCAGTTTTTCCAGCGCGGCGCCGATATCCCTTCCCGAACTCTCAATGAAATTTCTGAGTCTTATATACCCGTAGTTGTCAGTAAGCACGTAAGAATCAACGCTCTGTATCTTAATGTTATCCCTCGTTATTTCAACTTCAACCAACTGATCTTCGCCTTCATGCGCGATGCTTAGCTTCACCTTTGTGCCTTTCGGCCCGCGGATTTTCTTTATGGCTTCGTCAATAGTCTTGCCTTTCGTAAGTTCACCCTCTATCTTAATAATCCTGTCGCCGCTTCGGATGCCCTGCTGCCAGGCCGGGCTTTTTTCAATTGGAGAGACGATTGTAAGAATATCGCTTCTCAGCGTGATTTCAACCCCTATCCCGCCAAAAACTCCCGAGGTTTCCGTTTGCAGCTCGGCAAACTGATCATTGTCCATGAAATGGCTATGCACATCAAGCGTGCCTATCATGCCTTTTATGGCGCCGTGAAACAGAAGATCTCCCTTTATTTTATCTTCGTCCACGTAATTCTTAATAATATAATCGAGCGACTCGCTCATTACGGGAAGTTCTTTGTACACCTTATCGACAAGCAATCTATCCTGTTCCGGCGTATTCTCGCCGAACAAAGGCAGAAGAGCAAAAACTGTCATAAAGGCAATCAGTACTTTTTTCATAGTATTCATCTCCCACAACAGACTTATTGTGTATCCTCGCTATTTAGCAAACCAATCCGCCGGATTCTGCGGCTTGCCGTCTTTTCTGATTTCAAAATACAGCCCCGGCGTTTCCGACAAACCCGTGTCTCCCACTTTTCCGATCATGTCAGAAGTTGTGACCTTCTGCCCGAAGCTTACAGAGATATCGGAAAGACGCCCATAAATACCGACGACATTATTTCCGTGGTCAACCAGCACTGTTTTTCCGTATCCTTTAAACCTGTCAGCAAAGATAACGATCCCGGAGTAAACAGGGTGAACCGCATCGTTAAGCTTTGCGGCAATTTCAACGCCATTATTGAACACGTAAACGTTAAACTTTGGGTGCTTGTACTTTCCGAAAAAGGACGATATTTTGCCCGCGGAAGGCTGAGGCAGTTTTCCTTTGAATTTATTTATGTCTCCTTCTGATTGGGGAATTTCTATCTTCCGCGCGCCTTCAGCATACTGCTTAATCATTAATTCCAGTTTGCCTGATTGTTGTTTCAGCTCGGCAATAACCTGTTCGAAAAGCGCCTGCTCCGCCTTAATGCCGTTCAGTAAACCGCTTTTCTCCTTTTTCTGCTCGGTAAGCTCCGAACTCTTTTCCTCGGCGGTTTTGCGGTACGACTCGTACTTTGCATATTTTCTTTCAAAAGCCGTCTTCTTTGTGGAGAGGTCTTTTTTCTTCTTGAGAATGGTGTTTTTAAGTTCTACATCCTTCTTTGCAATGGCGACAAGAATATCGTACTTTGTCATAAAGTCTTCGAAACTGACAGCAGACAAGAGCGTTTTCAGGCTTTTGAAACTGCCTTCCTTGTACAATTGGCGCATTCTCTCGCTTAAATCATTTTCTACCTGGCTGAGTTTGGCGCTCTCAGTCCCTATCTGGTCCTTTGAATAGCCGATCTCTTTCTCATACTGATCACTTTTGGCTTTGCAATTCACGACTCTTGTTTTGAGCTCGTCAAGTTTCTTGTCATATTTTTGCAGCTGGTAAAGGACGCTCTTCTCTTCCTCATAAAGCTTGTACTGCTTTTCAATCTTTGCCTGGATTTCTTTGTTAACTTTTTCAAGCTCTTTTCTATTATCCTCGGCGGCCTGCGCAAAGAGCTGCAGAGCCGGCAGGAATAAGAACGCTGTAAAAGCGGCAGCTTTTATGGCTTTCCTCAGGAATTCGATTGTTCTATCCTGATAAATACGCTGCTAAGAAAACCAAGCGCGGCTGAAAACAGCACGATTCCTGAAAATAATGCAAAATCAACCCTGGCCCATTTATCGGACCAAAGCATGTTAATCTTGCCGATAACCGCCATTTCCATCAAAAACAACAATGACGCGGCGATGAAGCCTCCGACAGCGCCGAGAATGACGCTTTCAAGAATGAAGACTTCTTTAAGAGCGTCCGCTTTGCTCCCTGATTTGAGCATTGAATTTATAAGGCCTCGCCTTGAATGAATATTGTTTCTGACAGTGCTTGTGATAACAAACGCGGAACTAAGAACAAGTATCAACGCATACCCTGACACGAATAGTTCCACCCCTGATACTATGTTGAAAAAACGCTCTGTTTCTTCCTTTCGGTAGATTACCTCCTTTATACCAGGCAGAGTGCCGACAAAAGCTGCAAGTTCCTGCAGCCCTTTATTGTTGCGATGTTCTTTCTCGACTTCGACCTGCACGGCGTTTGGCAGAGGATTTTCTTTTACGTTATCAACATAGCTCTTGAAATCCGGATCTGACGCGAATCTTTTGATTGCTTCTTCTTTTGGGACATAGTGGCAGTCGCTTACCCCGGCCTGCGCTTTAATTTGCGCAATCATCTGGACTAAATCCTCAGGTTTAATTTTCTCGGAGGTATAAGCCGTGATCTGAACGCTCGAATTGACCTCATTCAGGAATTTATTAAGGTTGCGGATAACATGGAAGGATATCCCTAGTATCAGCATATTGCAAACCAGCACTGCAACCGTTGTTGCCGCGGTAAACCTGTTCTTAGAGATAGTTTTTATTGCTTCCTTAAATATTTTCATCAGGTAATCCAGCTCCTAAGCTCGTTAGCGTTCACAATAAGAATGTGCTTGTTGATGTCTTCAACGCATCCGCTTTCCCGAAAGTCGCCTAAAACTGAAGTAACTACCTCACGTGCTGTGCCCACGATATCAGCCAGATCTTGGTGTGTAAGCTTAAGGTTCAACCTGACTCCCGCAGGCGTCTTGACGCCGTATTTTGCAGCCAGATCCAGAAGCGCGCTGGCAACCCGGCCGGGTAAGTTGCGAAACGTAAGATCTTCGATCTGTTTGTCGCAATATCTGAGCCTCACGCTCAGAGCTTTAAGGAGTTTCAGCGCTATTTGAGGATTATCAAGAAGTATTTTCTTAACAATACCGCGGCTAAGCGCAAAAACCTCTGCATCCTCAATGACCAGGGCAGAGGCTGATCGTTTTTCCTGATCGAGCATAGCCATTTCACCGAAAAAGTCGCCGTCTTTGAGATATGCAAGCGTTTTCAATCTTCCGCTTTTGTCTGCGGTGTAAATCTTAACCAAACCATGAATAATCACATAAAGACTTTTGCCTTCTTCATTCTCCTTGAATAGATGAGCTCCTTTAGGGTATTTCTTCTTTATCAGTGATTTTGCGATGATATTCACATCATTATTTGTGATCCCTGAAAATACCGGTACTTTTTTTAGAAGTGATTTCGTATTCATATTCCTCCTAAAACCCCATTAATTATAACAATTATGCAGTAATAATTCAACAAAGGTAATAGGAGGGTTTTAAAGAACTAAAGGACTTTTTTGAGGAATTTTCCTGTGTGGGAATTCTTGTTGCCGGCTATCTCTTCAGGGCTCCCGGCAGCCACCACGTAACCGCCCGCTGAACCTCCCTCCGGCCCGAGATCAATTACATGATCTGCTGTTTTGATGACATCCAGATTATGTTCTATTACAACAATGCTGTTCCCTCTGTCCCGGAGCCGGAATAGCACCTCTAAAAGCTTTTTAATATCATCAAAATGCAGCCCGGTGGTAGGCTCGTCGAGTATGTAAAGCGTTTGTCCCGTGGCGCGCTTGCTGAGTTCCGCTGAAAGTTTTATCCTTTGCGCTTCCCCGCCTGAAAGAGTTGTAGCGGGCTGCCCCAGTTTTATGTAGCCCAGACCAACATCCTCAAGGGTTTGTAGAATTAAATGTATTTTCGGAATATTCCTGAAGAATTCGAGCGCCGCGGTGACGGTCATATCAAGAACCTCTGCGATATTCTTCCCGCGGTATTTCACTTCCAGCGTTTCCCTGTTGTACCGGTGTCCTTTGCATACTTCGCATTGTACATACACATCAGGCAAGAAGTGCATTTCTATTCGTAGAATACCGTCTCCTTCGCAAGCCTCACACCTTCCGCCTTTGACGTTAAAACTAAATCTACCCGGGTTATAACCGCGGGTTTTTGCCTCAATTGTTTCCGTAAATAAATCCCGAATGTGCGTAAAAACTCCGCTGTAGGTGGCCGGATTGCTTCTTGGCGTCCTTCCAATCGGCTGCTGGTCAATGTTAATGACCCGGTCAATCTTTTCCGCCCCGATGAGTTTGTGGTAGCCGGAAGGCCGCAACCCCGTACGGAACAATTCATGAATTATCGCAGGATAAAGAGTTTCCTGGACAAGAGAACTCTTGCCTGAACCTGACACTCCGGTAACGCACGTAAAGCATTTCAGCGGGAATTCAGCGTCTATCTTTTTCAGGTTATTTGTTTCTGCGCCGATCAATTTCAGGCTTTCGCCTGAGCATTCCATCCTTGCATGCGGGACATTTATCTTCAGGTCGCCGCGAAGATATTTCCCGGTCAGCGATTCCTTGGATGCAAGTATGTCTTTTATCGGACCTGCGGCTATAACATAGCCCCCGTCGGCGCCTGCGCCGGGCCCAAGGTCAACAATGTAATCAGCTTCCCTCATCGTATCTTCATCGTGTTCAACTACTATTACGGTATTACCCTGATCTCTCAGGGTTTTAAGCGTGTTAAGCAGCTTCTCGTTATCCTTCTGGTGCAAACCTATGCTTGGCTCGTCAAGAACATACAAGACTCCGACTAATGATGCTCCTATTTGAGTCGCGAGATGAATTCTCTGCGACTCGCCTCCGGATAGAGTCATCGCCGCGCGGTTTAAAGTCAGGTATCCCAACCCCACGTTCACCAGAAAACCAAGTCTTGCCCGGATTTCTTTAAGCACCTGCCTGGAAATCTGGGCTTCGCGGTCGGTGAGCCTGACCGACTTAAAGAACTCAAGGCATTCGCTGACGCTCAGCCCCGTAGTCTGATTAATATTTTTACCTGCTATCTTTACGCTTAACGTTTCCTTCTTGAGTCTCGCCCCCCCGCAAACAGGACATTTGTTGCTCCTCATGTAATGCCCTATTACTTCGTTCCTGATATATTCAGACTCTGTGTCAGTAAATCTTCTCTTCAGGTTGGGGAGAACACCTTCGTACTTTCCTGTATATGAATGCGTAGCCTGCGATGATGTAAAGTTAAACTTAATTTTTTCTTCGCCTGAGCCGTAAAGTATAATGTCCTTGTGTTCCTTTTTCAGGTTCTTGAATGGAACATCCGTTCTGAAACCATAATGTTTTCCGACTGCCTTAAGCATGCTCTGGTAATAAAAAGCAGTACTGCTGCTCCATGGAGCGATTGCGCCCGCGTCCAGGCTTTTTTCTTTATCCGGTACAACGAGGTCAGGATCAATCTCAAGTTTTTGCCCCAAACCTCCGCATTCCGGGCACGCGCCAAACGGATTATTGAAAGAAAACATTCTCGGGGTTAACTCGCTTATACCTGTGCCGCAGTCAACACAGGAGAATTTTTCCGAGAAAGGGATTTCCTTTTCCGCGTTTACAATGAGAGTCAGGTTGCCGTCTCCCAGCTTCAGAGCAGACTCAACAGAAGCGGCGATTCTCTTTCTGGAATCCGGCCCGACTGTGATACGATCAACCACTACCGAGATGCTGTGCTTCTTGTTCTTTTCGAGCTTTATGTCGTCGCTGATATCATGAATCTTGCCGTCAATCCTTACACGGACAAAACCTTCTTGTCGTATCCCGTCAAGGAGTTTCTGGTATTCGCCTTTTCTTCCGGAAATTACCGGCGCCAGGATCTGAAGTTTGCTTCCCGCTTCAAACGAGAGTATTCTGTCCGTTATCTGCTCTGCGGATTGTTTTTCAATTTTCTTGCCGCACTGATGGCAATGCGGTATTCCTATACGGGCGTAAAGAAGCCTGAGGTAGTCATAGATTTCTGTTACCGTGCCGACTGTTGACCTTGGATTGTGGGAAGGGGTTTTCTGCTCTATAGCAATGGCCGGTGAAAGTCCGTCAATATAATCAACATCCGGTTTTTCCATCTGCCCCAGAAATTGCCTGGCATAAGCAGATAAGGATTCGACATAACGCCGCTGTCCTTCCGCATAGATAGTATCGAAAGCAAGCGATGATTTCCCTGATCCGGACAGGCCCGTTATTACTACTAACTTCTCGCGGGGAATGGAAATATCAAAATTCTTCAGATTGTGCTCTCTCGCGCCTTTTATGTTAATAAAATCATGTGCCATATATCCTTAGGTTTTTGAAGGCGGAATCAGGCGTTATTTCTTTATCCTGTTGTTTTCATCAACAAGGATCATAGCAGGTTTCATTGATTTCGCTTCCCGGTCATCATAAATCCCGTAGGAAACTATTGTGACTTTATCCCCAACCTGACCGGCCCGGGCCGCGGGACCGTTCAGGCAGATAACCCCGCTGCCTCTCTTTCCTTTTATGATGTAGGTTTCAAGCCGGTCGCCGGTATTAAAGTTTAAAACCTGCACTTTTTCATTCGGGATGATATCTGACGCCTCAAGCAAATCCTCGTCTATGGTTATACTCCCTTTGTATTTGTGATTAGCTTCTGTAACTGTTGCCATATGTATTTTTGATTTATACATGTGTCTTTGCATTTTTCCTCCGGTGATGGCTGCCAACTTTCCTGTCAATTAAAATATTATCTATCAGCCTTGTTTTACCGACCCGCGCGGCTACCAGGGCCAGCACCCTGCCGTCTATTGAAGAAACCGGCTGAAGCGTCTCAGGGTCTGTAATGACCGCGTACTCAATTTTAATGTTTTTTTCACAACCAATCAGCCTGCGCATGCCGGCAATTACGACTGCGGGATTCCTTTCTCCAAGGTTTATCATCTGCTGCGCTATTTGAAGAGCCTTATAAATCGCGGGAGCCGTCACGCGTTCTTTTGCGTCCAGGTATGAATTACGCGAACTTTTAGCCAGGCCATCAGCTTCGCGGACGGTAGGGAGTATCAGTATCTCTGCCTTAAAGTTAAGATCTCGAACCAGTTTCTTGATTATCAGGCACTGCTGCGCGTCCTTCTGGCCAAAGAACGCTTTATCAGGCTCGGTTATGTTAAGCAATTTTGCAACAACAGTCATCACACCGCGAAAATGACCTGGCCTTATCTCTCCTTCAAGCAACCCTTCTAGGCCGCCCTGAGGGGAAACATATGTGATATAGCCGTTCGGGTACATTTCAGAGACTTCAGGAGCAAAAACAACATCAACTCCCGCTTTTTTCAGCAGTGCAAGGTCTCTTTTCATGTTTCTCGGATACTTGGCCAAATCCTCATTCTTTCCAAACTGTACCGGATTGACAAATATACTGACAACAGTCAAATCTGAGGAATCAATTGAGGCCTTAACGAGTGACAGATGTCCTTCATGCAAATACCCCATGGTCGGCACAAGGCCTATTGACTTTCCGTTCAGTCTTGCCTTTTTTGAGAAAGCGCTCATTTCCAGAACAGTCTTAAAGAGTCTCATATCTTTGGTACAGGCAGATAGTACTTAGTCCCCGTTTTCATGCCTTTTATTGTAGAGACCAGATCCTGCAAGTCCAAGAAGTTATTTACAAAATCAATCTCATTAGTACTGACTATCAGAAGCGGGCTCTCTTTATAATTAAGAAAATACTGATTATAAGCCTTGTTAACCCTGTCTATATAGTCATTGGTGATGGACTTTTCAAATGGCCTGCCGCGCAGTTTGATGCGGCGAATAAGAGTCTCGGTGCTCGCCTGCAGGTAAACTACCAGATCAGGCCTCGGAACCTTAACCTTAAGGATAGAATAGACTTTTTCATACAGGTTCAACTCGTTGTCATCCAGGTTGAGGTACGCGAAGATTCTATCCTTTTCAAACATATAATCCGATATTATGCCCTTCGAGAACAGGTCTTGTTGAAACAATTCCTGCTGTTGTTTGTATCTGTTAAGCAGAAAGAACAGCTGGGTCTGAAACGCGTAGCTTTTCATTTCCTTGTAGAACCTGGTCAGAAAGGGATTTTCTTCCACAATTTCCAGGACAGGCCTGAAGTTAAATTCTCGGCTTACAAGTTCGATAAAACTTGTTTTTCCGACCCCGATGGGGCCTTCAATAACCATATATTTTCCAAAGTTATTTTCCGTCATTTTACACCGGCCTTTCCTGCTCTTTTAAATCTATCAACGCTTTAATGGCCCTTCCGATATGACCTACGCCGGGAATGCGTATTCCTGGCGCCAGCTCATACAAGGGAAACAGAACAAACGCGCGTCTTGCTATTTCTTTGTGTGGAATTACAAGCTTTGTTGATCTAAACTGTTTATTGCCGTAAATAAGGATATCAATATCCGCTATTCTCGGCCCCCATTTTACTGATTTTTTCCGCCCTAAACTACTTTCCACGCGCTTGCAGGCCAAAAGCAGTTCTATCGGTGAAAGCGCCGTCCTGACCTTCAAAACAGCGTTATAGAAATTTCTTTGTTTAACGCCGCCTACGGGCGCTGTTTCATAGACACTTGAATATTCCCTTACATTGACACCTTTAATTCCGTCAAGAATTTCCGATATTTGTTCCAGGTTCTTCATACGGTTTCCTATATTTGAGCCTATGCTCAAATACGCGGTCACCATACTTTCTTTATCCTGTCCACGGCCTCTTTGAGCCTTGCTTCCGGAGCGCAAACTGTCATCCGGATGTAGCCTTCTCCTGAAGAACCAAAGCCTACGCCAGGCGTTGAGACTATGCCGCATTTTGTAAGCAGGTATTTAACAAGTTCCGAGGATATTGATTTCGCTTCTGCATTCGCATTCCGGAACTTTGAAGGGACCTTTATCCAGACATAGAATGCTGCTTTCGGGCTTTCTACATTCCATCCCAGGGAACGAAGCCCTTCCACGAGTGTATCCCTTCTTTTCTGGTAGACAGCGCGTATTTCATCAGTCGAGGAGGCCGGTAGCTTCAAGGCAGCAATTCCCGCTCTCTGAACGGCATGGAACGCTCCGGAATCAATGTTTTCTTTGACGGTTGCCAACCCTGCCAAAACTTCTTTGTTCCCGACAGCGTAACCCAAGCGCCACCCGGTCATATTGAAAGTCTTGGAAAATGAATGAAACTCGATGCCGACATCCTTGGAGCCATCAATCTGCATAAAGGAAAGCGGCCTTTGCCCGTCATAATAGACTTCGGAATAGGCAGCGTCATGACAGACAATAATATTGTGCTTTTTCGCAAATACTACGGTGTCCTCAAAGAATTTACGCGTTGCAACTGCCGCGGTCGGATTATTCGGATAGTTAATAAAAAGAAGTTTGGCTCTCTTCAGGATATCAGCCGGGATTTTGGTGTAATCAGGCATGAAACCGTTCTCCTGAAGAAGCGGCATGAAATAGGGCTCCCCTTCCGCGAAGACCGTTCCCGCGTTATAGACCGGATATCCGGGGTCGGGACAGAGCACCACATCACCGGGGTTTATAAATGCCAGGTGAATATGCCCTATACCTTCCTTGGAACCTATAAGCGCCATGGTTTCAGAAGCAGGGTCGAGATTGACGTTATATCTTTCTTTATACCATTCGGAGACAGCTTTCTTAAAATCTGGCAGGCCGCTTCCCAAAGGGTACTGGTGATTCTCGGGTTTATATATTTCCCTGGCCATAACATCAATGACCGGCTTTAAGGTCGGCAGGTCCGGATCACCGATACCGAGATTTATTATATCTACTCCGTCCGCGACAGCTTTCTTCTTCATCTTGTCTATTTCAATAAACAGATAAGGCGGCAGTTTCTTTAATTTATCGGACAATTCAATCTTCACTTTCTCTCCTTTCGATTTTACGTTACATGACGCGCGAAGCGCGTAAACCATTATTTGATTTGTAATACATCCTGCATATCAAAAATCCCCTCAGTTTTTCCCTGCAGGAACCTTGCAGCGATAACAGCGCCTTTCGCGAAAGTGTCACGGCTGTGCGCCTTGTGAGTAAGCTCCAGGCGTTCACCCAGGGCGCCAAAAGTCACCGTATGATCCCCAACCACGTCTCCGATGCGCAATGCAAAGACTCCAATGGAGTCTTTGGAGCGTTCGCCTGTTTGCCCTTCACGTCCCGAAACCATTACCTTCTTTAAATCTAAACCTTTTTCGTCTGCGATTACCCGGGCAAGTTTCATCGCGGTTCCCGAGGGGGCGTCTTTCTTAAATCTGTGGTGCGTCTCAACGATTTCAATGTCAAAATCCTTGTCTTTAAGTGCGGCGGCAGCCTCTTTGACGAGCTTGAAAAGCAAATTCACTCCTACGCTCATATTAGCTGAGAGAACTATCGCCGTCTTCTTCGCCAAGGACTCTATTTGGGCTCTTTGCGCGTCGCTGAAGCCTGTTGTTCCGATAACTATTCCTTTCTTAGCCGAAGAACAAACCGCGGCGCTCAGCAGAGTGTTTTCAATGCTGCTGAAATCAATTATTACATCGCAATCGGATATTACCTTAGCAATGTCAGAGGAAATATCTACTCCCAGTTTACCGCACCCGGCCTGCTCTCCCGCATCTGTTCCAATCTTAGGGCTTCCGGCAAACTCAAGGGCCGCAGAAAGTTTGAGATCTGCCTGAGAGGCAATCTGCCTTATTATCATGCAACCCATTCTTCCGGCAGCGCCGCAAACTCCTATTTTGAGCATATTCTCTCCGTTGAACCGGATTTGTTCCGGCTTAAATTAGTTTTATCTGCCTGAGAACATCTGCGAGTAACTTTTCATTGTTCTCTTCCATTGCGCACATCGGCAACCTCATTTCACCTGTATCCTGACCGGCCAGTTTCATAGCCGTTTTTATCGGAATAGGATTAGTCTCGATAAACGCCGCTTTCATCAGAGGCAGCAGCGCATAGTGCAACGTCAACGCCTTCTCATGGTCGCCTGAGGCAAAAGCCGCTGTCATTTCAGCAACCTGTTTCGGCGCTATGTTTGATATGACTGAAATAACGCCTCTGCCTCCGACCGACATCATCGGGAGGCAAAGCACATCATCGCCTGACAGCACGTCAAATTGCATGCCGCAAGCGCGAATTATCTGGCTGACTGCGTCTAAGCTTCCCGCAGCTTCTTTAACACCGACAATATTCTTCAACTTTGCCAGGTTAGCCATTGTCTGAGCCTCGATGGTCACGCCGCATCTGCCCGGAATATTATAAAGGATAACAGGAATATCAACCTTTTCCGCAATTGCCTTAAAATGCAGATAAAGCCCTTTTTGCGTCGGCTTGTTATAATACGGGCTGACTATCAGCGCCGCGTCAGCGCCGGCCTTTTTTGCGTGCGCGGTCAGCTCCAACGCCTCTTCGGTGCTGTTGCTTCCCGTACCCGCTATTACCGGCACTCTTCCGTCCGCCGATTTAATAACTATCTCGATAACCCTTTTGTGTTCTTCGTGTGAAAGAGTGGGCGATTCACCGGTTGTGCCGCAGGGCACCAGGCCGTTAATACCGCTCTTTATCTGGAACTCCACGTTTTCAATCAGCCTTTTTTCGTCAACCTTTCCGTTCTTGAAAGGCGTTATTAAAGCCGTGATTGCACCTTTAAACATTTACTTCCTCCTTTAAATTATCGGAACGCCTTAATAAAAAAGCATCCCCTCGCAAATAAGTTTTACGCCGCCGGACATAAAAAGCTGGCCGTCCTTATTCATATCTATCCGCAAGAGCTCTCCGCCGGAAGTGACTACAGTAGTCGGAAACTCCGTTTTCCCGAGCATATTGGAAATAAGCGCCGCCGCGGTTGCGCCCGTGCCGCAGGCAAGCGTTTCGGCTTCAACTCCCCGTTCGTAGGTTCTGACCTGTAAACGCTTCTTTCCAAGCACCTTCACAAAATTGGCATTCGCTCCCTTCTTTCCGAAGGACTTGTGAAAGCGTATCTCCCTGCCGGTATTATTCACATCCGGCGAGCCGTCAAAAACAATAGCGTGGGGGACACCGGTATTAACATGGCAGGCGTTATATTTCTTATCCTTTGTCTTGAGGGCAATATTGAGTCTAAGATCAGACGGCAGCCCCATGTTCACCGTGACATTATCAGGTCCTGCAATATTGATATGTTTAATGCCGGATGGCGTATCAACTGACAGCCGCCTGCCCGCAATCCCCATTTTTAACGCCAGATACGCGATACACCTTACGGCGTTGCCGCACATATCCGCTTCGGAACCATCAGCGTTTATCAGCCGCATCAGAAAAGCTGAGCCTTTATTTATTGGCTTTTCTATGAAAGCGACACCGTCGGCGCCTACCGACATCTTCCTGTTGCAGGTTTCTATTCCGAAGGCTCTTCTGTCTTCAATTTTTCCGGAACGGTTGTCGACAATAATAAAATCATTGCCCGCTCCCGTCATCTTTGCAAATTTTATCCTGTTCATAGGTTCTCCGGTAAGCATTCCCCGCGCGCGAGGTCTTCATACGTCTCCCTCTTTCTGACCACGAAGAACTTATTTCCTTTTACCAGCACTTCCGCCGGCTTGCGCCTTGAATTATAATTTGAGGCCATACTGAAACCATAGGCTCCGGCGCTCATAACCGCTAAATATTGATCCGCTTTGAGAGAGGGCAGCGTCCTATCCTTGCCGAAAAAGTCGCCGGATTCGCAAATAGGGCCTACAATATCAGCCTTCATTTTACCGGACGCAGGCTGCGCAGGGATTATGTTATGATACGCGTCGTAAAGGCTCGGCCTGATTAAGTCATTCATGCCGGCATCAACGATAACAAAGTTTTTACTTTCTCCATTCTTAACATAGGTTACTTTCGTAAGCAGTATTCCCGCGTTCCCGACAATGAACCGTCCGGGTTCCATTATCAGGCTAACCCCCAGCGGATGGATTACAGGCAGTATTTTCTCCGCAAACTCGGCGGGAGTAGCAGGGCTTTCATTTGAGTAAATAATTCCCAGCCCGCCCCCTATATTCAAAGAAGTAATATCGAGTCCCGCTCCGCGCAGCTTCTTTATAAGGGCGGAAATCTTCAAAAGAGCCCTCACATAAGCTTCTATCTTTGTAATCTGCGAACCTATGTGAATGTGAACGCCGGTGACATTAAGGTTGTTAAGCTTTCTGTGCGCCTTAATAAACAGATTCAAGGCAAGATTTATATTTATCCCGAATTTATTCTCCTTCTTGCCGGTTGTTATATAATGATGCGTGTTAGCGTCAACGTCAGGGTTTACTCTAAAAGCCACGTTTACTTTCTTGCGCAGTTTTCCTGCTATCCTGTTTATGGCTTCCGCTTCAGGCATGGACTCGATATTAAACATTGCAACGCCCTTTCGAAGCGCGGCCTCAATCTCTTCAGGAGTTTTACCTACGCCGGCGTAAACTATTTTACCTGCCGGAATGCCGGCCCTTAGAGCCCTGTAGAGTTCCCCGCCTGAAACAATGTCGGCTCCGGCACCCAGCTTCGCAAGGCTTCCGACAATAGCCATGCTTGAATTTGCCTTTAAGGAATAGCATATAAGATGCTCTGTCGCGGAAAAAGCTTCATCCATTTTCAAGTAGTGTTCTGCCAGCGTCCTGTGACTGTAAATGTAAACAGGTGTTCCGGTTTTCTTCGCTATGTCGACTGTTCGGACGCCTTCGCACCAGAGCCAGCCTTTCTTAATTTCAAAATAGTGCATTCATTTACTCCGACAAATATAGTTTTAACGCGCATAAAAGACGAAAATCTTAGCACATAAATGATGTTAACATTTATGGAATATCTTGTCAATTATAGTAAGGGGCAGAGGTCCATCAGTGATCGCGCGCGCCCGGCTTGACAGCGCAGGAAGCCCCGATTTCCAGAGGTTCTTCCCTGCATTCCGAACATTCAAATTGCAAGGTTACATACTCAATATTGTATTCCGCTTTTAGTCTGTTGCGGACCAGTTCTGAAAGGCCCTCGGTATCCGAGATATTCATATTCTTGACTCTGACGTGCGCGGCAAGAGCATAGACATTTGAACTGATAGTCCAAAAATGCACGTGGTGCACTTCTAAAGCGCCTGCAACCGTCTTGATTTCTTCCTTTACCGTATCAAGATTAACAGATTTTGGCACGGATTCAAGCAGTACATCCACAGACTCTTTTACCAACCCGTAAGCGCCTTTCAATATTACAGCTGCCATCACCATGCTGACGATAGGATCAGCAAGCTCCCACTTAGTGAAGTAAATAATGAGTCCGGCTATAATCACTCCTGCCGAAGAGAGCGCGTCCCCTACGATGTGAAGAAAGGCACCTCTCGCGTTTATGTTGTGATGGGAATCTCCGTGAAGCAGGAGTCCCGAGGCAATATTTGAAACAAGGCCGATAACCGCTATAATAATCATTGGAACACTTTTGACGTCCTCAGGGGTTCCAAATCTTCTGATAGCTTCATAAAAGATAAAACCTGAAAGCGCAAAGAGCGTCGCGCCGTTTAAGAGCGCCGCGAGTATTTCAACTCTGTAAAAGCCGAAGGTGTTTCTGGCCGTAGGAGCCCGTTGCGAGAGCTTTATAGCGGCGAAACTAAGAACCAGCGAGGCTATGTCTATAAACATATGACCCGCGTCAGAGACCAGCGCAAGACTGTGTGTAAGAATGCCTCCAATAAGCTCTGCTATAAATATCACCGTTGTAATTGCGGTGGCAATCAGCAGATTATTAGCGATTGCGCTTCTTGAAATATTACGGGCATGGCCTTTATGGCCATGCCCGTTATGTTCATGCTCTGCGGTCATTTTGCGTTCCGTAAGGCGTTTTCAATAGCTTACTTAACGGCTTCTACTTTAAACTTCGCAAAATTGTTGTTCGCAATTTCTTGAATGAGCTTGACCTGCTCCGCGCCCGCGGCGTCCCTGAAAAGATGTTTAAATCTTGCCTGCGGTTTGAGGTATTCCTCGACCGGTTTCTGCTTCACGGTCATCGCCGTGGCAAGCTTACCGTCAATATACTCAAAAATCGGGTTCAAGCCGCTTTCAACCGCGAGCTTGGACATTGTAATAGTATCTGAAGTCGCGTGTCCCCAGCCAAGCGGGCAGGGTACAAGAATCTGTAAGTACCTGGGGCCTTTAAATTCCATTGCTTTCTTGACTTTTCTCTCCAGGTCTTTAGGATAACCAACGGTCGCAGTCGCCACATAAGGAAGCCCGTGTGCCACCGCTATCGCCGGTATATTCTTTTTCTGTTTCATATTGCCGAGCGACGCCTTGCCGGCCGGTGAAGTGGATGTGTGCCCTTTGAAAGGCGTCAGGCCGCTTCTCTGTATGCCGGTGTTCATATAGGCTTCGTTGTCATAGCAGATGTAGAGAACATCGTCGTACCTTTCCCACATCCCGCTGATGCCGCCGAACCCGATATCTGCCGAGGCTCCGTCTCCGCCCCAGGCAATAACTCTGGCTTCATCTCCTCTGCCAAGCGCGCGAAGCGCGGCTTCTACGCCGGTCGCTACCGCAGCCTGGTTCTCGAAAAGAGAATGTATCCAGGGAACTCCCCAGGCGGTCTGAGGCGACCTTGTAGTGAAAACTTCAAGGCAACCTGTCGCGTTTACTATTATCACTTTCGGTCCTGTTGCCTGAAGGACGAGTCTTGCCGCGAGGGCAAGCCCGCATCCCGCGCAGGCAGTATGGCCGCTGTTAAACAATTTTACGTTTTCGGCTGTTTGCGTTGTCATTTGTCCATCTCCTCCACGAGCTTTTTGTCGAGCCCGATAAATTCGGTCTCGCAAACGCCCTTCTCCGCCTTTTCCACGAGTTCAAAGATGTGTTCCTGCTTAACATCTCTGCCGCCAAGGCCTATGATAAAGTTGCTTACTTCCGGTTTATTCGCGTTAGCGTAAATAGCGGATTTTAGCTCCGCTGCGAGTATGCCGGGCCCGCCGAGCGAGATGGCTTTCTCAACGCAGATAACCCGCTTGCATTTACCAAGCGCTTTCTTAATTTCTGCGGCGGGATAGGGGCGCAGAATTCTAATTTTTAACACGCCGATCTTCTTCCCTTTTTCTCGCATCGTGTCGACCGCTTCCTTAAGGTCGCTGATAGTGGAACCCATGGAAACAAGCACGGTTTCCGCGTCTTCCATGCGGTACTCTTCTATCATTCCTCCGGAATATCTTCCAAACATCTTCTTGAAATCATCTGCCGCTTTAAGAATTACCGGCGTGATGGATTTAAAAGTTTCAGCCATGGCATACCTGGTCTCCAGGTACCTGTCAGGACCGCCCATGAGTCCAAAGGACCTCGGGTTGTTGGCAGAAAGGAAATCAAGAGGCTTGTATTTCGGCAGGTACTTGTCTACGTCCGCCTGCGAAGGGAAATCAATCGGATCAAACGCATGGGTAAGTATGAACCCGTCCATATTTACCATAACCGGCAGCTGGACATCCGGGTCTTCGGCAATCTTGAAGGCCTGGTAATGCATGTCGCAGCAATCCTGGTTGTCTTCCGCGTACATCATGATTAAACCGGCGTCGCGGACAGTTATCGCGTCCTGCCAGTCGCTCCAAATGTTGATAGGAGCGGATACAGCCCTGTTCGCGTCGGTGATGACCACGGGCAGCCTCATTCCGGCCATATTGTAGAGTACTTCCATCATCAAGAGCAAGCCCTGAGAGGAAGTCGCCGTGTAAGCCCTTGCTCCGGCAGCCGAAGCGCCGAGAACGGTTGACGCCGCCGAGAATTCGCTCTCGACGTTGATGAATTCGCATTTCAACTTGCCGTCCGCCACAATCTGCGCCAGTTCCTCGACAATATGCGTCTGAGGAGTTATGGGATAAGCCGAAATTACATCCGGCCTGCAGAGGGCTACGGATTCGGCAACTGCTTTCAAGCCTTCCGTTACCTTTTTCATTTCTGCTCCTCCTTCATGGTTATGCATTTTACCGGGCAAACTTTCGCGCAGACGCCGCAGCCCTTGCAATAATCATAATCCGGATCGTACTTCTTGGCTTTGTCTCCGTGAATACAGCCGTCCGGGCACAACATCGCGCACATGCCGCAGGCTGTGCATTTCGTTTTATCGTACACAGGCATAAAAACCCTCCAGCTGCCGGTCTTGTTGGCCAGGCTGGTGCCGGGGTTGCCTATGAGGATGTTCTTTGCTCTCTTGGCTACCATAGCTTCTCCTTTTATCAGTTTTTAAGCATGCTGAAGGTTCTTTCGACAGCCTGCATGTTCTTCTCGACAAGCTCTGCCTTGAACCTTTGCTGCATGGCTTTCTTTATTCCGTCCATCGTTACAAGTCCGGTCAGCCCGGCAAACGCTCCGAGCATTACGGTATTGGGAATCGGCCTGCCGAGTATCTCGATGGCTATCTTTGTGGCAGGTATAGTCTTAACATTGAATCCCGGTTTCAATTTCAATTCTTCGGGCTTCTTCTCGGTGTTGATGAGTATCAAACCGCCCTGCTTCAACCCGGCAAAAACATCAACGGAACCAATAAGCGTCGGGTCCTGCACAATTACATAATCCGGCTCATATATCTGGGACCTGATCCTGATCTTCTTTTCGGAAATACGGACGAACGAGGCAACAGGCGCGCCCATTCTCTCCGAACCAAAGGTCGGGAAAGCCTGCGTTTCTTTGCCGTCAAAGAAAGCAGCGGATGCCATGAGCTCTGCAGCGGTAACGACGCCCTGGCCTCCTCTCCCGTGAAGCCTTACTTCTTTCATACCAGCCTCCCCTAAATGATTTTTTTACTATAAGTCCAATAGGAACAAAATATATTTCGGGCGTTTAGAATGCGTTTTACTGCACGATTTACGGTAGGTTCCTTGGTAAGTCCTGCCGGAACGGCTGTAAAGTACGGACCTTTTTTAGTATAAAAGAAAACACTTAAAAAGTCAAACTAATACTTAATTAAGCCTTCTTCTTACGCAAAAAAACTATATTTTTACAAATTTTACTTCTTTTATATTGGGCAATTGGGCCATTTTCGCCTGGATTGCCTCATTTATTTCATGATCGACTGTCAAAACCATAGTTGCCACGCCGCCCGAGGAGTTTCTCGCCATCTGCAGGCTGGCAATATTAATTCCTTCGCTGCCAAGGATTGAACCAATGCTTCCGACAAGTCCGGGTTTATCGTTATTTTGTACTACAAGCATCATTTCCGCCGGTTCAAGATCGATATCATAATTACGAAGCTGCACTATCCTTTTGTTCTCGCGGCCAAACACCGTCCCGGCTATTGAGAAAACACCGTTTTCAGTTTCCAATTCAACTTTTACAAGGCTGGCATAGCCGGAAGATTCGCTGGTTCTGGCCTCCGCTATTATTATGTTTTTATCTTTTGCGATAATCGGAGCGTTTACGAAATTCACGGATTCTTTGGCTAAACTGGTAAGCACGCCTTTAGTAACTGCCAGAGAAAGGACCGCGGTATTGTGATCGGCGATAAGACCGCGGTATTCTATGTTTACTTTCTTTATTGAACCAGTGGCCAGGCTGGAAATTAACTTCCCGAGTATTTCACAAAGTTCAATGTATGGCTTCAGCTGTTTCAAGAGCTCTGCTGGTATGGCAGGTATATTGACCGCATTGCGCACTGTCCCTCCGCGTAAGGCGTCTATCATCTGGCCTGCAACAGCTACGGATACGCTAACCTGAGCTTCTTCCGTGGAAGCTCCAAGATGCGGGGTGAATATTACCCGGTCCATCGCGAACAACTCCGCGTTAAGGTCGGGCGGTTCACTCTCGAACACATCCAGCGCCGCGCCGGCAACTTTCCCGGACTTTATGCCTGCTATTAACGCGCTCTCTTTTATTATTCCGCCCCGAGCGCAATTAATAAGCCGGACGCCGTCTTTCATTTTGGAAATACGTTCTTCGTTTAGAAGGTGTTTTGTTTCAGAGGTTATCGGGGTGTGGACAGTAATATAATCCGCCAAAGCAAGCAACTTCTCAAGAGAGACTTTTTCTATTTCGTATTTTGCGGCCATTTCCTCGGAAAGGTACGGATCGTAAGCGATTATTGTCATATTAAAGCTTTTCGCGCGCACCGCAACCTCGCGGCCGATTCTGCCGGTGCCGATTATGCCGAGAACCTTCCCGAAAAGCTCAACGCCCATATATTTCTTTCTATCCCATCTTTTTGCCCGAATCGACGCGTCGGCTTGCGGGATGTTCCTGGAGAGCGCCATTATCATAGAGAATGTATGCTCGGCTGTTGAGATGGTGTTGCCGTCGGGAGTATTCATCACTATTATGCCTTTCTTTGACGCTGTCGGGACGTCAACGTTGTCAACACCGACACCTGCCCTTCCTATAACTTTAAGTCTTTTTGCGGCGTCAAGCATTTCGGCCGTTACTTTTGTTTCTGACCTGACAGCGAGAGCGTCATATTCACCTATTATCGCTTTAAGTTCTTCAGGTTTTAGTTTATGTTTTACATCAACTTGTATATCCTTCTCTTTTCTGAAGACTTCTACGCCCTCTTCGGCTATAGGATCAGCAACAAGAACTTTATACATTACCCCTCCGCGCTGGAAATTGTAACGTTTACTTCTTCAACAACTCTTCTATGACCGCTTTAACTCCCTTGCCGGTCTCAATCTTGGTTCCGAGTTCATTCAAGGCCATCTCCACCGCCGCAACAGCCACTACAGCGTCAAACCTGTCCGTATAACCGAGATGCCCGACCCTAAACATCTTTCCTTTCATTTTTCCCTGGCCGCCGGCCATTGTTATACCGTAATCATCGCGTATTTTTTTATTGAGCGCGTCTCCGTCAAGTCCTTCCGGAGTCCAAACTGAGGTCACCGCGTTGCTGGGCGTTCCTTTCGCGAAAGCTTTAAGGCCGAGGGCTTTAATACCTGCCCTTACGGCTGCGGCAACTTTTGCGTGCCTTGCCCAAACATTCTCAAGCCCTTCTTCTTTTATTAGTCTGATCGATTCACGCAGCTGCAGAACAAGAGAGACGGAAGAAGTGTAAGGCGTATCCGGCAGTTTATCTTTTAAGAGCGCTTTGAGCGCCTGATCGTAACTGAAATAATATTTATTTATCTTGCTGGCAGGAAGCAGCGCTTTTGCCTTGTCGCTTAACGCGACCATTGCAAGCCCGGGCGGTATCATCATTCCTTTCTGCGCCCCGACCACAACAACATCAACCCTCCAGTCATCGGTTTTAAACTTTATCGCGCCCATTCCTGAAACAGCGTCAACAACCAGCACGGCCGGCGTTCCTGACACAACCCTTGCAATAGACTCAATGTCATTTTCAACGCCCGTTGAAGTTTCGCTTAAAGTAGTGTAAACGGCTTTAACGTCCTTATTCGCTGTAAGCGCTTCTTCAATCTTCTTTGGATCGGAACCCTCACCCCACTCTGAAAATATCTTAATTACGTTTACGCCGTAAGCTTCGGCGATCTTTGCCCATCTTTCTCCAAACTGGCCGATTGCAGCAACTATTATTTTGTCGCCAGGAGAGAGCAGGTTGACGACCGCAGATTCCATGCCGCCGGTTCCGGCCGCGGGAAAAATAAGAATATCGTTCTTGGTTTGAAATACATATTTCAGCCCTTCATTTACCTCAGCAAAAGCTTTGCGGTATTCAGGGGTTCTATGGTGAATTATCGGCAGAGCCGCGGCCGCAAGCACTGTAGGCGGTATTTCAACCGGCCCCGGCGACATTATATAGCGTTTCTTCATAAAGCCTCCAATAAGCCGAGCACTAAATACTATGCACTAAACTCTAAACATTTAATCCGCAGCAAAACATGACACTTTATAATTTAGCGCTTATTGCTTGTGGTTTGGTGTTACGCCGTCTTCTCTTCCTTCTCAAAAACAAGAGCCGGCTTTTCGTTCTTCAAGATAACTTCTCCTGTCACAACACACTCTTTAACATCTTTTCTGCTGGGAATCTCATACATTACCTCCAGCATTGCCTCTTCCAATATGGCTCTTAAACCTCTTGCACCGGTTTTCCTTTTTATTGCCTGTGCCGCGATAGCGTCATAGGCGTCCGGAGTGAATTCGAGTTTGACCTTTTCCATCTGGAAGAACTTCTTGTACTGTTTGATAACCGAGTTCTTGGGCTCGACAAGTATTTTCTTGAGATCTTCTTTGTTTAAGTCGTGCAGTCCCGCAACAACCGGAAATCTTCCCACAAATTCAGGAATGAACCCGAACTTGAGCAGGTCATCCGGCTGCACCAGCTGGAGTATGTCGCTTCCGTGCGTTTTTTCTTTCGCGATTACACCGAAACCATACGACTTGTCGCTTACACGGCGTTCTATTATTTTCTCAAGGCCTACAAACGCGCCGCCGCAGATAAAGAGTATATTGGTGGTATCAACTTTAATATACTCCTGCTGGGGATGTTTTCTTCCGCCTTGCGGAGGAACATTTGCTATAGTACCCTCAAGTATCTTAAGCAGTCCCTGCTGAACGCCTTCCCCGGAAACATCGCGCGTAATTGAAGCATTCTCTGATTTGCGCGAGATTTTGTCTATCTCATCTATGTAAATGATGCCTTTCTGCGCCTTCTCTACGTTGTAATTCGCATTCTGCACAAGCCGCAGGATTACATTCTCAACATCCTCCCCGACATATCCGGCTTCGGTCAAACTTGTGGCGTCGGATATAGCGAAAGGGACGTTGAGTATTTTTGCCAGCGTCTGAGCGAGAAGGGTTTTTCCGGTTCCGGTGGGGCCAATAAGCAAAACATTGGATTTTGAAAGTTCGACGTCATCCTGGGGATTGAAGATGCGTTTGTAATGATTGTAGACGGCGACGGAAAGAATCTTCTTGGCTTTATCCTGCCCGATGCAATATTCGTCCAGCATTTTTTTTAGTTCCGCGGGTTTTGGCAGGTCTTTCTTTTCACGCGAAGGCTCGAAGCGCGGAGCCTCTTCGGCTATAAGGCCGATGCATCTTTCAATGCATTCGTTGCAAATGCAGGCGCTTGAACCCGATGAAACCATGCGTTTAACCAGATCATGCGGTTTCCCGCAGAAAGAACACCTTGTAGAATCTTTGCCTTTGTTTTCAGGCATTAAAACCTCACTTGGGTTTTTCGGTTACCGTCACCCGGTTTACAATTATTTCATCAACAAGACCGTAGCTCTTCGCTTCTTCCGCTCCCATAAAATAATCCCTGTCTGTGTCTTTCCTGACGCGCTCTATCGCCTGTCCGCAGTGTTTTGCAATTATCCCGTTCAGATTCTCTCTCATTTTGAGTATTTCTTTTGTGTGAATCTCAATATCGGTCGCCTGGCCCTGTGTGCCTCCAAGCGGCTGGTGAATCATAACCCTCGCGTTCGGGAGGGCAAATCTTTTCCCTTTCTTTCCGGCGCAAAGGAGCACGGCTCCCATGCTAGCCGCCTGTCCGACGCAAATTGTCGAAACCGGCGATTTAATGTACTGCATAGTGTCATAGATTGCCAGCCCGGAAGTCACAACGCCTCCGGGACTGTTCACATACATAAATATCTCTTTCCCCGGATCTTCGCCGTCAAGGAAAAGCAGCTGGGCTGTAATCAGGTTTGCCACATAATCATCGATGGGGGTTCCGAGGAATACTATTCTTTCCTTAAGCAAACGCGAATAAATATCATAGGCGCGTTCTCCTCTGTTTGTCTGTTCAACAACCATCGGTACAAGCATAGATTACCCCCTTGTTGCAGTTATTTCAGATCGGCGTTAAGCAGCAGGAAGTCCAGAACCTTGTCCTGCTGAATCTGTCCGCGCACGCTTTCCCTGCCCTTTTCCGACTTAAAGTACTCGCTCCAGGAATCTGATTCAGACCCAGACCTCGACAGGAACGCGCTGATTTCCTTGTCAATATCGTCTTCCGAAACTGAAATTTTCTCAAGCTCAGCGACCTTTTCAAGGACCAGGAAGCCTTTCACTCTCTTGACAGCAATTTCCCTGTATTCTTTTTCCACATCCTCTTTCTTCTTTCCAAGCACTTCATAAGAAACATTCTGCTGCTTCATCCTGGTTTCAAACTCTTCGATGAGATGCGCCGCTTCACGGTCAATAAGCGACTGGGGAGCAGGGAAATCAAGGGATTTCACCATTTCTTCGACAATGACGTTTACCAGCCGGGCCTTTTCCTTTTGCTCGAGCTCTTTTTTTAGGCCGTCCTCAATGTTTTTCTTTAATTCTTCAAGAGTTTTAAACTCGCCTACATCCTTCGCGAAATCATCATTTAGTTCCGGCAATTTCTTTTCCCTGAGGCTCTTGATAGTTACAGAGTATATTGCTTTCTTTCCCGCAAGATCTTTGTTAACAAAATCAGCTTTGTACTCAACGTTAATATCTTTTTTGTCGCCTATATTCATACCCGTAATGCCCGCGTCAAGTTCCGTCAAGACTTTATTGGTGCCAAGCTCAACAACATAGTCGCTGGCCGTCAGGTTCTTATCCGCAACCCCGTTTACGGTTCCGGTAAAATCAATCATTACAAAATCCCCGGTTTTTGCGGCCCTGCCTTCCACGGTTGAAAACTGCGCGAGTCTTTGTCTGAGGTAATCAAGCGACTTTTCAGCGTCCTCTTTTTTCACTTCAACAACTTCCTTCTTAACCTTTATGCCTTTGTATTTAACCAGTTTAATCTCAGGCTTAATCTCTATCTTGGCCTTAAATTCCAGCGGCTGGCCCTGCTCGAATTTCAAGTCAGTGATACCGGGAAAATCTATCGGGTTCAGGTTGAGCGACTTGAGCGAGTTAATGTAAGCATCCGATATTAGTTTATCAAGAACGTCCTTTTCGACTTTATCCTTGAAGTATTTCACAACTACCGGACGAGGAGCCTTTCCTGCCCTAAAACCGGGCACTTCCGCAACCAGCTGGAGGTTGCTGTACATGTTTTCAATCTCAACAAGAACGCGGTCTTTAGGCACGCAAATTTGGATAACCTTCTCGCAGTCTTTCTCGCTTACAATGCTTGCTTTTGTGTCATTCAAAATCTCTACCATTTCACTCTCCCGCAAATAAAAAATCCGCCTTCAGGCGGTAATGTTCCTGAATAAAGATTTTAGCATATACCGCCGATAAAATCAAGAATTTACGCCCAAACACCATATACCAGAAGGCTTTTCTTGATATTTTTGTATATAAATGTTACCATGCCAAGCTATGGCATATATTCATATTATTATAGTTATTCTTGGGATTACCTGTGTAGGGTTCTTCACAACCCTGGCCAGCCGAAAAGGTATACCCGGCGGAGATATGGTCTTGTCGCTCTTCGGCCTGTCTACCGTGCTTGGCTTTGTAGTATTTCTGTTTAGCAAAAAAGCGGCATTTTCGGCGGATACAACCTGGATAGCCCTGTTTGCCGGTTTTGGCGGAGGCATTGCTTACTTTCTTTTCAATGCAGCCGTGAAGAACGGGCATTACGGTTTCTCGAATGCAATCTACAGGTCATCCTACCTTATTGCTGTCGTATTCTCTGTTCTTGTTTTTAAAGAGAGCCTTTCCCGGTTAAAATTTACCGGCATTATTCTGACCACAGTTTCAATCTTCATTATTTCGTACTCCAATGACAGCTTCACAAAAAACGCAGGTAAGACCGGCGCGCTCCGTTGGTTTGGGATAATACTACTCTCTTTCTTCTTAAGCTCAATGCCGCGCATAGGGCAGAATACTGTTTCTGCATTCAAAATGGACAAGACCTTCTATCTCTTTCTTTCCTACGCTCCGGCGGCCCTGCTCTTTCTTGTCCTGGCAATCCGCAAAGGTTCATTCGACAAAAGAGCGCTGCTTTACGGCGGTATAGGCGCGATAGGGAGTTATGTCAGCGTCTTCTCTACAATCTCAGCTATAAACAAGCTTGGCGGTGTGGTGGTTTTTCCGGTGACCTTAACAGGCCCAATAATACTTGGGTTGATACTCTCCGTCGTCTTCTTCAAAGAAAGGATTAAGCCGATAGGTTACGCTGGAATCGCGCTTGGAGCGGCAGGAATTATTTTGCTGTCAAGTTCTTGATTTCCCGACAGATTGCCTTATCTTTTGCCTTGCCTTATTAGTCCTGACAAATGTAAGCCAATCAGGGTTCGGCCAGTGCTTCTCGTTAACCAGAATATCAACAATATCGCCCGTAACCAGTTGATGTTTGAAACCTACCATTTTGCCGTTTACCTTTGCGCCGACACAGTGCTCCCCAAGCGTAGTATGCACGGCAAAGGCAAAATCAACAGGCGTACTGCCGGCAGGAAGTTCTATTACTTCGCCTTTTGGAGTAAAAACAAATACCTCGTCAGTAAAAAGATCGAGTTTGAGGGTGTCCATGAACTCTTTTGAATCTTTTGACGCCATAAGCCAGTCCAGCAAGCGGCGGATCCAGCTGATCTTGTTTTCTATCTTAACATCCCTTACACCGCCTTCTTTATAGTACCAGTGCGCGGCTATGCCGTATTCGGCGTCCTGATGCATTTCATTAGTCCTTATCTGAATCTCCAGCGGTTCTCCGTTTGGACCAATTACATTGGTATGAAGGGATCTGTACATGTTTGATTTTGGCATCGCGATGTAATCGTCAAATTGGCCGGGAATAGGTTTGAAAAGCGAGTGAATGATGCCGAGTATCGTGTAGCAGTCCTCAACACTTTCGGTCAGTATCCTTACAGCGATTATGTCGTAGATCTCGTCAAAGGACTTTCCGGAGCGGGTTATCTTCTGGAAAATGCTGTAGAAATGTTTGGCGCGCCCTGTAATTGACGCTTGTACTTTAAGTTCTTTAAGCTTCTCCTCTATTATATTCTTTACTTCTTGAACTAGAAGTTCCCGCTCATTTCTTCTTTTCGCCACCATCTCGGAAATCTCAGAATATTCATTCGGATACAGGTATTTCATTGAGAGGTCTTCAAGCTCCCACCTGATGCTGCCCATGCCGAGCCTGTGAGCGAGCGGAGCGAAGATATCAAGCGTTTCCCGGGCATTCTCTTTTATCTTGTCTTCCGGAAGATACTGCAGCGTCCTCATATTATGCAGGCGGTCAGCGAGTTTGATGATGATAACCCTGATGTCTTTTGACATAGCCAGGAATATCTTCTTGAAGTTGTCGGCCTGGCGTATTTCCTTGTCAGGCTTTACCTTAAAAGAAAGTTTTGTGACGCCCTCAACAAGCAGAGCAACCTGCTCCCCCGCTTCTTCCCTAATCTCATCAAAAGAGAGGCTGGAATCTTCAAGGACATCATGAAGCAGTCCGGCACAGACAGTGTCGCTGTCCATCTTGAGTCCCGCCAGTATCGCAGCAACCGAATAGGCATGCGTGAAATAGGGTTCACCGGACCGGCGTTTTTGGCCGGCATGCGCAAGATCCGCCAGATCAAAACATTTTTTCAGTTTGACCGTGTCAAGTTCAGGTTCATAGGCACTGAGAAGAGTTATGAGTTCCTTTAGCTGTTCCATTCCTTCCTAAAAAAAAAGGGCCCGGGTGCCCGGGCCCTTGAGTTTACTTCTTTGCCGGAATATTCTTTGAATGATTTTTTTCATACTCATAAAGTATCGGACTTGCCACGAACCATGAGGAATACGTACCCAGTATTACTCCGAACAGCAACACCTCGGAGAACTTATGCAGGACTTCACCTCCGAACAGGTACAGAGAAAGCGCGGCAATGAGAACAGTTACGCTGGTCATGATTGTACGGCTAAGGACTTCATTGACGCTGGCGTTTATTATGGTTCCGAAATTATCCCTCGCGCGCAGTTTAACATTGTCTCTAATCCTGTCAAAAACAACGACCGTGTCGGTCAGAGAGTAACCGGCAATAGTAAGAATAGCTGTCATTATGAGAATATTAAACTCGATATTCATGACATAGACAAAACCAACCAGAGCAAGAATATCATGAAGCGTTGCGACTGCGGCTGAAACGCCAAAGAGCCCTCGGCCCGCGATCTTTGAGTCAAACCTGATAAGGATATAACAGGTTATAGCAAATATAGAGAGTATCACGGCGAAGATCGCCTGTCCTGTAAGTTTCTTGCTGATTGCGGGACTTATATCCTCGGTTGAATCCCTGGTGAAAACTCGTTTCGCAGGAAGGTCGCGGTCGAGCAGAGCCTGAACTTTTGCCTGCAGTTCATCTATCTTGGCGCCGGGCCTCTTTATCTTTAATTCAACCAAATCACCTTTGTTTTCTGATGAAGTTACCGCCAAGCTCTTATCAACCAGGCTCTTAACTCTTGAAGCATCAACTTTATTTTCGAATTTTAAGGTAAAAACCACATCCGCTTTTAATTGTTCTGCGCTTTTAACGGTGTATTGCGGCTTAGGCGGGTAGGCTTCTGCGATCATCCTCTCTATTTCGGAGCCAATCTCCCCGGTTATTACTTTGTTCTTCTTCAGCCTTATTCTGACTCTGTTCATACGCGCGGCACTTTCACCGGAGAAGGTCTGTATGCCGGCATCCGTAAGTCCGTTTGCGTCAAGTATCTGTCTGATCCGGGCGGTGTCAAATTTATCCTCAAAATTCAGCGTGACAACAGTTCCTCCCGAGAAATCTATTCCGAGTTTTGCGGTGCCGCGCACAATGCTTACTATCCCTGCAATGCCGGCAATCACCATAATTGCCGACATTATGTAGCCGAAGAATCTCAGCTTTATGAAGTTAACGTTTGGATTCTTGAATATCTGTATCATCTATCCTCCTAAATGCTCAGGCTTTCTGTTTCACCCCTCGAAAGCCTCCAATCAAATATTACTTTTGTTACTATCAGCGCGGTAAAGAGACTGATGATAACGCCCAGGCTCAGCGTAACCGCAAAACCCTTGACCGGCCCTGTGCCAAAGACGAAAAGAATGGCCGCCGTAATAAGCGTCGTGACATGAGAGTCAAATATGGTCCAGAACGCTTTTTTATAGCCCTGGTCAACGGCCGTCATCACGGTCTTCCCCGCTCTCAATTCTTCTCTGACCCTCTCGAATATAAGGACGTTAGAATCAACAGACATACCCATTGTCAGGATAACGCCGGCTATTCCCGGCATAGTAAAGGTCGCCCCCAGCATGGCCATCGCGCCGACAAGGTAGAGCAGGTTGCAGAGCAGTCCGACATCCGCTATCAATCCGGATTTTTTATAATAAACTGCCATAAGAAGCATTATCGCGAGAATACCTATAAGGCCTGCAAGCATTCCGCTCTTAATGGAGTCCTGACCGAGAGTCGGGCCAACAATGTTCTCATGAATTTGTATTAGAGGCGCGGGCAGGCTGCCGGAACGAAGAACTATTGCAAGATCATTCGCTTCCTTAATCCCGAAATTTCCCGAGATAACAGCTTTTCCGTTTGGTATTCTGTCTTTTACTACCGGCGCGGAATAGACCTTATCATCCAGCACTATGGCAATTTTCTTGCCTATATTGTCGCCGGTTATCTTGCCGAATGTGCTGGCGCCTTCCTTATTAAAATCAATACTGACGTGTACCTCGTTCCCGAGCGCCCCAAGCCCTGATTCCGCCCTGGCGTTGTTAAGGGAATCGCCGGTCAGAAGCGCTTCCTTCTTTAACAGCAACTGCGAGCCGTCATGTTTCATTTCAAGCATTTCGCAATCCGCAGGTATGTTGCCTTCAAAAGCCTGCTCCTTAAGTTTCTTGTCTTCTACAACCAGTTTGAACTGCAGTTGAGCAGTTTTGCCGAGTATTTGCTTGGCTTCTTCCGGATCTTTTGCTCCGGGGAGCTCGACTACAATACTCTTTTCTCCCTCTCTCTGTATGTAAGGCTCGGCAATGCCTAAACCATCTACCCTGTTCCTGAGGATATCTATTGCTTTATCGATCGCTTCCGAAGTGTTCGTTCCCGGGGTAAGTTTTGACTCGTCAAGCGTGTACTCAAGATGAATCCCGCCCCGAAGATCCAGCCCCAACTTTATTTTGGAGTTCTTCTGGTCCTGCTGAAAGGGCATTACAAATTCAGTGCCTTTAAAAAAGATGGTGTAAAGCGACCCAAAGAACACTGCCATAATCAGCAGTACCACAAAACTGTTGCGATGCATATTGCCTCCATAATGCCTGTTAAACAGGCATGTGTTTTACTTTGGCTGCGCGGGAAGAGCGGCAGCGCCTTCTTTCTTGACGCCAACCACATAGGCCTTCGCCACTTCAACTTTGGTATTCTCGTCTATTCTGATGACCACAATATTTTCCGCATCAGAAATACCGACTACCACGCCCCATATTCCGCCTGAAGTGATAACCCTGTCGCCTTTCTTCAGGCTTGAAAGCATATTTGCGTGTTCCTTCTGCTGTTTCATCTGCGGCCTGATCAGGAAGAAGTACATAATCACAAACATCGCAACAACCATTATCAGGGGCATAAATGTTGAAGGACCTGAACCCGGAGCCACAGCTGCCTCTCCTACCACAGTTTCCAATATTTTGATCATTTTAATTCCTCCCTTGCTTGCATAATTTTCAGGCTTTAAGCCTTCTTATTGTTTGCGCCATATCCTCGTTCTTGAATATTGCCGATCCCGCTACCAGCACATCGGCTCCAGCTTCCCGCAAGGCTGCGGCGTTCTTCTCGTTTATCCCGCCGTCTACTTCTATCAACGCTTTAGAACCGCTTGCAGAGATCCTTCGTTTAAGTTCCTTCACTTTTCCAATCGTGCTTTCCATGAAAACCTGACCGCCAAAACCCGGGTTAACCGACATTACAAGCACAAGCTGAAAATCATTAAGAAAACCTGATATTTTATTGAGCGGCGTATCAGGATTTATGGAAACACCCGCGCCGGCTCCTAAACTTTTTATTTTCGCCGCAATTGCCGGAAGGGATCCGGCAGTTTCCGCATGAATCGTGATATTATCCGCCCCTGCGTCCCTGAAAGTTTTCAGGTGTTTTTCAGGATTAACAATCATCAAGTGCACGTCCAAATATTTCTTCGTAACGGGGCGTATCGCCGCGACCAATCCCGGCCCGAAGCTTATATTGGGCACAAAAACACCGTCCATTATGTCCACGTGAAGCCAGTCCGCTCCGGCTCCCTCAAGCCGGCGAATTTCAGCCTCCAGGTTCAGGTAATCAGCCGCGAGCAGGGAAGGAGCTATTTTAATCATATTTTTCTTCCCTATTCAACTCATAATTAAGATATATTCTGACCAATGCGGCGCCGTTCAGCTTCAGCGGCTTCTCTATAACAGAACCACTCTTTAATATTTCATCGTAAATATCCCTTAGACCGTCGTTATCCATAACGCTGACCCTTACGCGCTTTTCAAGCAACCCTCCGCTTGGAACCTTAAATTTGAAAGTCGCCCTGTGGTAGCGGTTAGCGCCCGGTTTCCCGTTAACGGTGAGGACAATCATCTCGCCGGGTTTTACTTCAACTCCAGGCAAAGGGTTCTGTCTTAAAACACATTCTTTACCGGCAGAAGCATCTTCTTTGTAAAGTATTTTCAAGGTTAGAAGTTTTTCAGCGAAGAGAACTTTCCTTGCTGCCGCCAGCTGGCAACCTGCGAGGTCCGGCATAATAAAGTTCTTTTCGTGCTCACCAAGACTAAACGTTACTTCCACCGGTGTATTTTTCTTAACCTCAAGATTTGGCAGAGGATTCTGCGCAATCACAATGCTCTTTGGCGAGCCTTTAGAGGATAACTGCGACTGCAAGCTTATCATTTTTAAGCCGGATTGCGAAAGAAGTATCCCTGCCTGCCTGAAGTTTTGCCCTTTGAGATCGGGCACGACAACCATTTTAAGCCCGCTTGAGACGGTTACAAATATGCGACGGCCCTTCTTTACGCATTTTCCGGGAAGCGGCTCCTGCGCCGTAACTGTTCCCTCCTCAAGATTTTCGTCGTAAATTCGCACTTTTTCCACAAGAGTGAGACCATTGTCGGAACAGGTTCTTCTTGCGTTCGCCAACATCCGGCCTCTAACTTCCGGAACGGTAACCTCTTTTCCGCGGATTAAAGAAACCATGGAGAAGTAAATTGTCACGAGCACGATGCACGTGAAAATAATTATTTTCAGTATTTTAGAGCTCAAACCATGCCTCCTGCGAGCTGGCCGCAGGCCGCGTTTATGTCCGCTCCCATTTCTCTGCGAACTGAACAAATCACACCTTCCTTTTCCAGAGTCTCACGCCATAAATCTATGGTTTTCTGGCTGCTTGCGGAAAACTCCTTTATGTTAACCCGGTTATAAGGTATAAGGTTGACCTTGCAGTCTATTTTAAGATCACTGATGATATAAATAAGTTCCTTTAGGTCGTCTTCCCTGTCATTCACGCTCTTAATCATGACATACTCAAAAGTTACAGGATCCGGATTGAAAGCAAAATACTTCGCGCATGCCGTAAAGAGTTTTTCGAGCCTGTATTTCTTGTTGACCGGGACGAGCATGTCCCTGACCCTGTCATTAACAGCGTGGAGCGAAACGGACAGGTTAAACCGCAGGCCATCCCGTATCATATTTTCGATGCCCGGGACCACACCGCAGGTTGAGACGGTTATGCGCCGCGCGGATATCCCAAACGCTTTTTTCTCCGTCAGCACTCCGGCCGCCTTCTTGAAATTGTCGTAGTTTGCGAGCGGCTCTCCCATACCCATAAAAACTACGTTAAACTTTCCGCTATATTCTCCGCTGTCCATATCCGGCAGGGCCGCGAAGACCTGCCCGGTGATTTCAGCCGCACTAAGGTTTCTTTTAAACCCCATGCTCCCTGTCGCGCACATGGCGCAGCCGTAGGCGCAGCCGGCCTGCGAAGAAAGACAGATAGTGTGCCTGTCAATATGCTTCATAAGCACCGACTCAACGAGGATTCCATCGGAGCACTTCAGCAGGTATTTTATTGTGTCCTTAGACGCAGAGACCAACTTTTGTTCTACTCTTGGCTTTTCCATTACAAAATACTTATTCAACAATTCCCGCAGGGAAAGAGGAAGATTGCTCATGACATCAAATGACCCGGCGTGTTTAATGTAAATCCACTCCATTATTTGAGACGCATTGAACTTTTTGGCTGACATACCTGTCATTTCTTTCTCCAGCTCGGCCTTTGAAAGTTCAAGAATATTCTTCATTATTCCCCTTGTCTGCGCAAAACTCAATTATCCGTAAATCAGATCTAGTGCTTAAAATGCCTTATATTCGTAAACACCATTGAGATGCCGGCTTTATCAGCCGCTTCTATTACTTCCTTGTCGCTTATGGAACCGCCTGTCTGAATTATGGCTGAAATTCCGGCGTTGCCGGCTGCTTCCACGCCGTCGGGTTTCGGAAAAAGAGCGTCAGAAACAAGCACGGCTCCTTTCGCTTTTGAGCCGGCCTGTTCGGCGGCTATTTTTACCGAACCTACGCGGTTCATCTGGCCGGCACCCACGCCAAGAGTTACTCCGCCCTTTACTATTACTATTGCATTTGATTTTACATGCTTGCAAACCTTCCAGCCAAAGAGCATGTCATTTTGCTCCTCCGCAGAAGGCGGTTTTTTGGTTACCACTTTAAGGTCAGCGCTGTCGATCTCTTTTAAGTCCCTCTCCTGCACAAGCAATCCGCCCACTACTTTTCGCAAATCGTAGTCGGTGTCTCTGGCTTTGGTCTTCCCCAACCCGTCAATCGTGAGGAGCCTGATATTTTTCTTAAGCTCAAAGGTTTCGATTGCCGCTTTTTCAAACTCAGGAGCAACAACAACTTCAATGAATTTAGCGGACAGATAATCGGCTATTTTTTTTGTGACTTTCCGGTTTAGCGCAATGATTCCGCCAAAAGCAGAGAGCGGATCTGCCTCGTAGGCCTTTAAGAAAGCCACATCGATATCTTTTCCGACTGCAACACCGCAGGGATTTGTATGTTTGATAATCGCGCACGCAGGCTCTGCGAATTCCTTAACGAGTTCAACCGCGGCGTTAGTATCCATGATATTGTTGTAGGAAAGCTCTTTGCCGTGGAGCTGTTTTGCTTTTGAAACAGAAGGTTCCTTTGAATGCGGGTCTGTATAGAAGCTGGCTTTCTGGTGAGGGTTCTCTCCGTACCTCAATCCCTGCGATTTCTTGAAAGAACAATTGAACATTACCGGCATATCTTCTTTAGTAACCTGCTTGCTGAAGTAATTATATATGGCCATGTCGTACTCGTAAGTCTGTTTGAAGACCTCTATCATCATACGATCCCGTGTTTCCTGGCCGATAAAACCATCAGTCTTTTCCAGCTCCGCGATTATTAGCGGATAAGAAGCCGGGTTTACAACAACGCATACTCCGTGAAAGTTCTTGGCAGCAGACCGTATCATGGAAGGCCCGCCGATGTCTATGTTCTCTATGGCGTCCTCGAACTTGCAGTCCGGATTTGATATTGTTTTCTCGAAAGGATACAAGTTCACTATTACAATATCTATAGGAGTGATACCGTGCGTTGCTATGGTATCCATATGCTCCTTATTGGTCCTTACCGCCAGCAGGCCGCCGTGGATCTTAGGATGCAGTGTCTTTACTCTGCCGTCCAGCATCTCCGGAAAACCTGTTACTTCTGAAATATCCATAACAGGTATGCCGGCGTCTTTCAGTGTTTTAGACGTGCCTCCGGTAGAGATGATTTCAACCTTGTGTTTTCTAAGATCACGTGCAAGTTCTACTATGCCGGTCTTATCCGATACGCTGATCAAAGCCCTTTTAATTTTTACAAGGTGCGGATTATGGCTCATGCCCTCTCCTTTCTTACTTGCATGATTTGCTATACTACTTGACTCTTACTTTCCTGCCTAAAATTTCCAGTCTTCCTTCCAAGAAAAGTTTTATGGCCTGCGGATACGCCAAATGCTCCTGTTCAAGAACGCGCTTACCCAGAGTTTCTTCAGTGTCCCCTTCTAATACTTTCACGGCACTTTGGAGTATAATCGGGCCGGAGTCCATTTGTTCGTCAATGAAATGCACGGTGCAGCCGGACACTTTAGCCCCATACCTGAGTGCATCACGGTGAGCATGAGCGCCGGGGAATGCCGGCAAGAGAGCAGGGTGAATATTCATGATTTTACCCGGATATTTCCTGACGAACCACCCGGTAACCAGTCTCATGTATCCGGCAAAACAGACCAACCCGCAGCCTTCTGAATCTATGAGCGCCGCGCAGGCCTTTTCGTGATCTTCCCTGCCGCTGAAAGATTTGACGTCAACAAACTCGGCTCTAATGCCATTCTTTCTCGCACGTTCAAGTCCGAAGGCTTCTTTTTGGTCGCTTATTACGATTCTGACAACTGCCTCAAGACTGCCGCAAGCGCAGGCGTCAATTATGCTTTGCAGGTTTGATCCGCTTCCGGAAACCAATACGGCTATTTTTAACTTTGACATGCGCCTTCCGGTCAAATATTTTTTTACCTTAAAAAAACCGCCCGTTGAAGATTCTTCAACGGGGCTCAACCGCACACCTTGATTCGTTTCACGCGCCTATTGCTGAGCGGAATTTAACCTGCCTTACCGGATCCCGCGGCTTCAGCCGTGATTTCCAGAAACTTGCCCATGTTTCTAAATTTATTGTAACGCCTTTCTACAAGATCATGCATTTCCAGCGGTTTAAGTTCCGCGAGATTCCTGCTGAGGGCGGCTCGAATCTCTGCCGCTATTTTGTCGTAATTCCTGTGAGCTCCGCCGGAGGGCTCTTTAATTATCTCATCAATAACACCAAGTTCAAGAAGGTCATGAGCCGTCATTTTTATCACATCCGCCGCGTTTGAGGCCTTGCTTGAATCTTTCCAAAGTATTGCCGCGCAGCCTTCCGGAGAAATAACCGAGTAAACCGCATTCTCAAGCATCAGCACTTTATCGCCCACGCCTATGCCGATTGCGCCTCCGCTTCCGCCCTCGCCGTGCACGACAATGATAATCTGGGTTTCCGCAGTACTCCAATCCCTGAGATTTTTGGCAATAGCTTCTGCCTGCCCTCTTTCTTCCGCGCCAAGCCCGGGATACGCTCCCGCTGTATCTACAAATGATATTACCGGCCAACCGAACTTTGCCGCCATATTGACCAGGCGCAGAGCTTTACGGTAACCTTCAGGGTTCGGCATTCCAAAATTGCGATGAATGCTGTCTTTTGTGTCTTTGCCTTTCTGTGTGCCGAGAACCATAACGGTGTGGCCTTCAAAAACCGCCGGGCCGCCCACTATGGCAGGATCGTCCTTAAAAAGACGGTCCCCTGAAAGCGGAGTGAAGTCCTCAAAGATTCTCGATATGTAGTCCAGTGTTCTGGGCCGTTGCATGTGCCTGGCAACCTGCTGCCTTTGCCAGGGAGTGAGTTTTTCATATATCTCTTTGCGCATTTTTTCCGCTTTGATCTCCAGCTTCTTGATCTCATCGGAAAAATCTATGGCTTTGCTCTCAGTCATCTTCTTAAGCTCTTCGATTTTCTTTTCAAGCTCAATTATTGATTTATCAAAATCCAGTCGATCCACAAAACCTCCAAAACCAGATAAACCGCCTTAAATCCTTTCGCTTAGAAATAGTTAACGTAATCAATGCGCAGGTTTCTCGCATACTCAGACTGGCTCTTGGTCAAACCCTTGAAATCAAATTCTATCCTTATCTCAGGCGCAAAAGCAAACCTTATGCCTACATTCAGGCTTCTGTTGTTTTGGATAATATCGTTAATTTCCCCAAGAAAAGCAAAATCCTGGCTGGGCATCCAAATAACACCCGCAAAAACGCCGAAATTATCATTGAAAACGAAATTCGTAAATACGTTATGGTTGTTAACTCCGCCGGAACAAATAATGCCCGGCATAATAGTTTTGCTTGCTGCCGCGTAAATTCCCATCGGGAAAGTCGTCATCCCTATCGTCTGAGGCTCATAACCGAAGGCTATTGACGGGAAGGCTATGCTTTCATCTATTATCCTGACTTTTGCCAGAACCTTGGGCTCCCTTCCGTCGACATTCCCCTGGCCTATAGCGTTTTGCAAATCAAATGAAGCGCCTATCATGAAAACATTTGCAAAACCAACCCAGGCTCTTGTATTAAGGCCGCCTCCCTCGTAAAACCGCATGTGGAAGTTGTACATTCCCCTAAGGAGCGTATTTGTGGTTGGGGTGTCAATAATGTCCAGATTAGGAGAGTTCTGAACCGATTCCGCGCGGGCAACAGTCATTGCCGCACAAACCAGAATCATAGCCATCATAGTCTTTTTCATTATACCCCCCTGTAATAATGTCATTTATACAAATATTCTCACAGCCAAAGCCTGTATCTTTATTCAATTATAACAAATCGGGCGGGCGGGTGTCTACCCGTTTTTTCATTGTTTTTGCTGGCCTTTTAGTGCTTTTTAATGTTTTGCAAGCCTGTTAATTATGCTTGAGACATAGCCTGCGCCGAAACCGTTATCAATGTTAACCGTTACGACATTTGAAGCGCAGGAATTAAGCATTGCCAGCAATGCTGATAGTCCGCCAAAACTGGCTCCGTATCCCACGCTGGTGGGCACTGCGATGACCGGCTTATTCACGAGCCCGCCGACTACGCTCGGCAGCGCTCCTTCCATTCCCGCTACAGCCACGATTACGTTTGCCTCCCGCAGCTTTTCATATCGTCCGAGCAGACGGTGTATTCCCGCGACGCCGACATCAAAGATTCTTTCTACCTTGCTTCCGGTTATTTCAGCGGTAACCGCCGCCTCTTCAGCCACAGGTATATCCGAGGTACCGGCTGTAACAACAACTACAAGCCCTTCAGCCGCTATTCTGACGCCGCTCTTTTTGACAACTATGGTTCTACCCATTTCATTATATTCCGCGTCTTTGAAATACTTCCTTACGGCCTTAAGCGTTTCCCTGTCTGCTCTGGTAGCCAGACAGTAGCCGGAATTTTTTACAATTTCTTTTATTATACCTGCCGACTGCGAGGGAGTTTTTCCTTTGCAGAATACTACTTCGGGGAAACCCGATCTTAAATCTCTCTGGGTGTCAACATTCGCATACTGCATGGCTTTGGACGGAAAACCTTCAAGTCTTTTCAAAGCAGCTTCGATCCCGGTATGGCCTGATTTCACTCCCTCGAGAAGCTTTTTTAGCTCATTTTCTTTCATTGTAACTCCCTTTGCCGCGTTTTAGGCGTTATTCTCTTCCATCTCCTTCATTATACCGCCGAACTGCGCCAGTGCCTCCATTGTATTTATCTTATCTCTGATATTTTTTAGACCGCGGCAACCTTTCAAATAGTAGTGCAGCTGCTTTCTGAACTCTCTGAGTCCCCGTTTCTCCCCTTTATATTTCGAGATCAAATCGGCGTGCCTGCGTATGAGCGGAGCCCTGGCTAAGAAATTCTTTTTAGTCTCCTCTTTTCCCTGAAGATACTCTATTATTTCGCCGAAAACCCAGGGATTGCCCATGCACGCGCGCCCAATCATTAAGGCATCGCAACCTGTTTCCTTAAACATTCTCTCGGCATCCCTGCCGTTCTTCACATCACCGCTTCCTATAACCGGTATCTTGACGCTCTTCTTAACTTTCTCTATGACCGTCCAATCCGCCGAGCCCGAGAAAAGCTGGGTCTTAAATCTCGGATGCAGGGCAAGCGCGGCAACTCCGCAATTTTCCGCCGCTTTGGCAACTTCGACTGCGTTCATATTGGCGCTGTCCCAACCTGAACGGATCTTTATGGTTATCGGAACTTTGGACGCCTTTTTCATAACGCGCATTATTTTTTCAAGATGAAGCAGGTCTTTCAGCAGAAAAGCCCCGGAGTTCGACTTGAGCACTTTGTTTACAGAACACCCGCAGTTGAAATCTATTATATCGGCCTTATCATTTATCATCTGGACCGCGCGTTCAATGCTATCAAGCTTATACCCGAAAAGCTGCAGAGCTACCGGCCGTTCTTCCGGCTCAACCATTGTATATCTCATTGTTTTGTTGCCGCTTCTGATAAGGCCCTCAACGCTGATCATCTCTGAGTATACAAGACCAACCCCCATATCTTTGACCAGCAGTCGAAAGGGTATATCTGATATTCCGGCCATAGGCGCCAGAAAAATATTATTTGAGAGGAGAACGTCTCCTATTTTAACCTGCTTTAGCATTTTTTCCATGTTCTCCGGGTCCTAAATGAAACTCTGCGGCCTGAAGGCCGGAGTTTCTCTTTATAGGTGTGTTAATATTATTCATGCCGGATTTCCGCCGGAGGCGGATCCGCCTTTGGCGGACATCCCTCTTCGCCATGAATGGTGAGGTTTTCTCCGGCATCTG
>CAIWRR010000211.1 GCA_903915125.1 Candidatus Firestoneibacteriota bacterium
CAGAACAAGACGCACGCAGTGCGGCTTATTCTGCTATGCCGGACGTAGTCCGGCATGAAAAATATCCTACCTATCAGAACAAGACACAGCGGAGCTGTGGCTTACAAACGTTATTAACTTTTATGTTTAATGTTTACGTTATAAACGTTACGAACGTTAAGAACGTTATAAACGCCTTTATTATTTATTGCAGTTTTTTTATTATTAATTCCCAATACCCCACATCTATCCACTTTCCGAACTTATAGCCCACCTTCTCAAAATTGGCCACCTTTTTAAACCCGTATTTGCGGTGAAGTTTTACGCTTGCATCATTGGGGAGGGCTATGCCGCCTACCAGCACCTTGTACTTTGACTTTTTGAGCCTGTCAAAGAGCGCCTCATATAAAATCATACCGTACCCCTTCCCTGTCCATTCGCTGTCGAGATATATTGAAAGCTCTCTGGTATATTCATACGCCGCCCGTTCCTGAAATTGATCGGCGTAGGCATATCCGATAATGCGCCCCTCGACTTCGCCCACTATGAAAAGCCCGTCTCTGTGCGAGGCGATGCGTTTCTTCATCTCCGCCGCGGTGATTTTTTCCGTCTCAAATGTTATTATCGTGTTCTCAATATAATAATTATATATTTCCGCAATCCGTCCCGCGTCAAGCGGCTTTACGCTTCTTATTTTCATTCATCCTCCCAGAATGTCATTTGTCGCCGATTATTATCTGCTTCCTGCCGGAAAGCTTTGCGGCGTATAATCTATCATCCGCTTTTTTCACTATTTTTTCAACCGAGACTTGATCCCTGGAATAATCAAAACAATCGGCAAGCCCGCCGCTAAAAGTCAGGTGTATTTCCCTGTCCTTGCAGGTGCACACGCGGTTTGTGACGGACTCCAGGATGCGCTCGATAATTGCTTTTGTCTGTTCCTTCTTTGAGTTGATTGACACGACAAGAAACTCCTCTCCTCCGTAGCGGCCGAGAAGGTCATAGGGCCTAAGGTTAGTCCTGATTATCCTGGTGAAATCCCTTAAGACCTGGTCGCCCGCAAGATGGCCGAATTCATCGTTAATCCTTTTGAAATAGTCTATATCGAGTAGGGAAACGGTAAAATAGCCGTGATTCCTGCGGAATTCCGCCAGCAAAGCGTCAAGCCTCTCAAAAATATACCTTCTGTTGAAAATATTGGTAAGCGGATCCCTTATTGACAGCTGCTCTATCCTGCGCTGCATTATCTTCGTATCGGTTATATCCGTATGGGTGCCGAACATCCTAAGAGGCTTCTCGCGGTCATCCCATTCAGTCACCTTGCCGCGGTCCATCACCCAGATCCACCGGCCGGACTTGTGCTTCATCCTGATCTCGCATTCATAATATTCAAGCTCTCCCTTAAAATGTTTTTGCAGTTGAGCGTTTGACTTCTCAAGGTCTTCCTGGTTAGCCAGTTTGAGCCAGGTCATGATGCTGATGGGCTGCAGCTCCTCAAGCGTATACCCTGCCATCTCCGCCCAGCGCTCATTAACGACCGTTTCCCCTGTATTCACATTCCACTCCCAGGTACCAAGCCGCGTCCCCATAATTATATTCTTTAACCGCTCCTGCTGGCTTTCCAGTCCCCTGCGCAGACGTATCTCATCGGAAACGTCGGACATCACCGTCAGGCAATACTTGCTGCCGTTGTTCTCAATAATTTCACTTGCAAAGATAACATTGAGGATAGTGCCGTCTTTTCTTCTGACATCAAGCTCGAGATTGGCGATTCTTCCTTTTTCTCTCTGCATATCGGCGAGAAAGCGGTCCTTGCCTTCCTCATACAGCAGGCCGAGTTCGGCGCTTGTCTTGCCCAAAAAATCGTCTTTAAGATACCCCAGCTTGCTTTGAAAGGCCTTGTTCGTTTGAATTATTTTTCCGTCCGTGACACTGCTTAAAAACATAAGATCGGGATTATTTTCAAACAACTTTGTGAGTTTCTGCAGTTCTTCCTTGTCGCGGCTCAGGTTTTTGGACACGCAGAAAACACAATCCTTGCCGTCCCACCGCCCTGCCCAGCCCGTGCACTCAACGGAAAAAAAAGTGCCGTCCTTTCTTTTAAATTCGCTGGCGCAGATCTGATGCCGTATTCCGTCCAGGCCCAATATCATCTCAAGATACTCTTCCCTCGAAACCTTCGGGTGCAATTCAAACACGTTCATGCCGGTAAGTTCAGAAAGGGAATAGCCTACAGCTGTTTCCAGGCTCTTATTGGCGAAAAGGATGGAACCCTGCCGGTCAACTATCACGACAAGTTCGCCGAGGGAATCAAAAAATTCGTGAAAGTTGTCCTCTGAGGCTTTCAATCTTGCGCAGGAAATATACTTTTCATAGTTTCCCGAGATGACGGCGGAAATTGTTTTTAGCAGGCCGAGTTCTGCCGCGGGCCAATTCCTGCATTTTTTTGTATCCTCAAAACATATAAAACCGCGGACTGAGTTTTCTGACACGAGGGGAAAAACCAAGATTGAATTGGCGCCGCGCGCTTCCAGCGCTGCCCTAAGCGGAGCCGGCAGGTCTTTCAAATTTTCAGAACAGAAAACCCCGCCTTCAAGAAGTTTCTCCTTCCAGGAGGCAAGCACTTCGAAGGGAACATTTTGCAGCGGGCTTCTTTCGGGAAGAATGCCGTGGTTGCGCCATTCAAACTCTTTCTCCGCGGCAGTGCCGGCGCCGTTTTCCGTAAGTATGTAAACGCTGCTTACCCCGGTTTGCTCGCCAAGCGTCTTTAAAACATTTCTCACCTGATTGTCAAAGTTGCCGGAGATTGACAGGGTCAGAGCTATTTCTGAAATGGTTTCCAGGTTTTTCATGAATGACCATCCCCCATAACCTGAGAAACAAAACGCCAATTGTCCCTGTTATATTGTATAGCGGAAAAATGCTTTTGACAAGCACGGAGACCTAGCGAAAGAGCGCTGCCAAAAGGGTTTCCTCAGAGCTCAACAAAAATGCCGAGAGTGGCTCCGTATTTCTGGTAGGAATCAACAACATTCAGGTAATTAAGGTCGCTGAACCAGCCGAAAGTATTGCTGAGCCATTTCCTGTGCTTATAGGAGAGATAAGCCGAATGCTCGTTTATTATGTTGGCAAACGGGATGCTGGCCGGCAGGTAGGTAAGGTCCCCGAAAGTAAGGTCCAGATAATTCCACTCTGCGCCTTCCTTGCCATTGCCGACGCTTATAAGGTACGAGTTTGACAGCAAGGTATTGGGGTTGCTGTAATTCAGAAATACTTTAACCGTGATAAGCCACGCCGGCAGGTATGCCGAGAAACCCGAATAAAGCGTTACAACATTGCTGTCGGCAGTGCTTTGAATATAGGTAAATCCAAACGGAATCACGATATCTTTGTTTTCGCCTACCTTGACATTAAATTCATGGTCAATTCTGAATTCCGCGAAGACCTGTGTATTAGTGCCGGCGGAAAAAGCGGAATAGGTGTAGAAAACAGGGCTCCAGTCCTTATAGGCTCCAAAATCTCCGAGGAAACCGCTTCCCGCGTTGTCGTGAACAGCGTAATCAAGCCCGACAAACCAGTTCAGGTCTTTGGAAGCCTGCCGGAAATAACTTATGCTACCGCTCTTCCAGTTTCCGTAAACATCATGGGGCAGAAGTGATTCAAAAGTCCCGCTCAATTCCAGCCTCTGCGGTCTTGGAACGTATTCAGCTCCGGCAGTCAGGGCTATACAAAGCGTTATGAGCACAATTAATCTTTTCAATGTTTGAGTTCCTTTGTGATTTCCAAGTTAAGCCGTAGAGCAGCTTCTCCGATTATTATCCTTTGTTCCAGCGGAAAAGCAACTATTTTCTTGCCGGGATTTGCGATAAATTTTTGCAGAGGCCCCGGGTCATCCGAGAGTCCAAAGACAAAAGGGAATATCTGGGCAAACCGGTCAGGATAAACATCTTTCCCGGGACCGGACTTTACCCCTCCTGAGATTCCCCAGCAGTAAAGTCCTGACGCATTGTTAAGAAACTGCTCCTTTATGCCTTCCTTTATCGCATCCGCTGACGCGTCATAATAAGATTCCTTCTCTTTCCCCAGAACCGAGCAGAGTCTCTGGTACGCCAATATTCCCGCATAGGCTTCGCAGTTGTCCATCAGATACTTCGCGTCGGAAGTTGGAACTGCCCTGGTCAGGCCGTCCTCGTCCTGCAGAGCGGCAATGACATACACGCAGTCCTGCACTTTTTTCCAATTTTCCTTTATCAGGCTGAAATCCCCGGTTGCCGCCGAATACTTTTCAAGAAGCATAATAAAAGTTGCGGCATAACTGTCCGCGGAATCATATTCGCCGCTCGGCTTCTCGGCGCCGTCCGGATCAATGTGATAATCATAAATGGTTGCTGTCAAACCGGATGAGTCGGGATAATTCATTCGCTCAAAATACCAGGTTATGTAGACGCGTATTTCTTTGAGTTTTTGCCCTCTATCCGCAAGAGCGCCGGCCAAAACATTCAGCAGGTACGGATTAACATTGTTGCCTGATTTTTCGGCGCGCTCATAATAGTTCCAGAGAGTAAGCACCTCGCGGTAATGCGAAGGCCTTCCGCAGGCGCTAATGAGCAGTAAAACTGATATTATTAATAGAGAGAGCTTCTTCATTGTTATTCCCCGTGACAGTGAAATAGTAGTACGCCCCTTCTTCTTTCATCGAAAAACCCCTGTGTTCCGGTATCTCCGTGTTTGCCGTAGGCACAGCTACGGTGATACCAGCCAGCCCTTCCGGATTTTTGATGCGGACCAGCAGTTTCCCGTTCTCCCGCTCATAAGAGAAATCCGTCTTCAGATACCTTAGAGTGAAATCGGCGAAGTAGCTCATCGGCTGAACCTGAATTCTTCCCTGTCTTTGCAGACTCTCGATATTATCCAGGAATTTTCCGAAAATTTCATAGTATTCTTCCACATCCCTGAAATGCGAATAAAAGAGCCTGACGGTCCTGTTCTTCTCGATATAGTCAAGCAGGTTGTTAAGCCAGGCGCCTACCTCTTCAGAAGTGAGGCCTGCCGTGGCCATTTCGGCGAGGGAGGCAAATTTCTCATTCGGCATTATGGGGAACGCGATAACCTTGTCCGAGACCATCTTCCCGTCAAAAAAAGTGCGGTTCGGAGGAGCCCCCACGTCGCCGTCATAATAATAGGAATTGAAGTTCTGCTCCTCAAGCGCTTCCGTCATTTCCGGCTGCGGGTGAACCCCTTCGGGGGCGGAATACTCGATTATCTTGTAATCCAGGGATTTCTCGAGCGAATCTTTGTTGGTCTTCAGGTAATAGGCCATCTCTTTCCTGCCGAAAGTCTTGTTGGATATGTTTGCCGCGAACCAGTTGTGCGCCCAGCCGCCGTGACAGCCGATTGTTCCGAAATTCTTCAGCAGGTCGTAAATCTTTTTGCCTTTGCCTTCCGCGTCCCCACCGACTTTGTCTCCCGGCTCATCCCTGAAATCTCCCGCGGTAATATGGATTGAATATTTGATGTCCTTGCGGAGTATTCCGTTCTTTTGGGCGTTCAAAACTCCATCCCAGTCCGGGCTCGCGTCCGTATGCCAGTTCAGGACCAGCCCTCCTTTTCCGTAGGGCGCGTTTACCAGATGCGGGAGCTCAACTTTCTTGAAAAGAAAGGTTCTGAGGCATTCGCGAAGAAGCAGGTCGTCTCCGTAGGCCTTAAGGTAGCCGAGCGGGATGTTGGCATAAAATATGTTTCCTTTCGAAAACGACCGCATCACCAGGCCCGGCTGCGTGGAACCGTCCGGAAGGACCGACTCCGCGATTATGTCATCCTGCCTCAGGTCGACATTCTCGGTCCTGGCAACCGGATAGCTCAGGGGGCCGTACATATATCCTGTCACGAACCCTTCTTTGTTATACTTGCCATGCGGTATTTCCAAATATTCCGCGGCTTGCCTGTTAACGAACCTGAGAGTTCCGGCGGTGTAGGCCTTTTCCCTCAGTTTGCCGTAAGTCGCGTAATTCACCCCGCAGACCTGCGCGAAGACGGAGCGGTCAATATAGTGGCCCCTCCAGTCTTTGACCCCGGCGTCGTAAACGACCATAATGCTTCCGCCCGCTTCCATATACTTAACCGCCCAAAGTGCTGTCTCTTTTGGCATTTCCTGTACAATGCAATCCGGAAATATGGCCACATTGTTTGTTCTTGCCATATCTTCCGGCGGTAAAGTCACGAGCAGGGTGGCTTCCAGTGTTTTATAATACACCCCTTCTTCTTTGAGCACGCTCTCGTAGGCCGGAAGCACTCCCGGAAAGGCCGCCAGGCTTGCCTGCTTATAAACAATAAGCACTCCTATATTTTTGTCGTTGAGAATCTTTGTCGACCTGAAAATATTCAGCCCGCCGAAAGCCAGGAACAACGCCAGCAGCAAGACTGCCGCAGCTGCTATTTTTTTGTTTATCTTCACTTTTTCTCCGTTCCGGCCAGCGGATTAACATAGTCAATAATAATTGTCTGCTCCTGCTGATTGTCTATTTCAGTAAGGTAGAAATAGCCATTCTCTTCTTTAAGCAGAAACCCTTCCGCCTTAGGCAAATAGGTGTTATCCGACGGTATGGCGACGGTAATGCCTTCAAGCCCTTCGGGGTTCTTAAGCCGTACTACCTGCCCGGTCCGGTTCCGCTCATAGTAAAACTCGGTTTTCAGATACCTCTGCAGGAATTTCGCGAAGTAACTCATCGGGCGGACCAGTATCTTTCCGTCGGCCTGCAAAGTCTCAATATTGTCAAGAAATTTTCCAAAGACCTCTTCGTATGGCCCGATGTCGCGAAAATGCGAATAGATCAGGCGGACCGTACGGTTCTCTTCAATGTAGCCGAGTATCCCGTTGAGCCAGTCCGATATATCTTCGGGCGTCACCCCGTTCTCGGACATCTCATACAGTGAAGCGTACTTATAAAGCGGCATAATCGGGAAGGCTATCACTTTACCCGAGACCATCTTTCCGTCGAAAAAAGTCCGGTTCGGCGGCGCGCCCGTATCCCCGTCATAGTAATAGGCGCAGTAGTTCCTTTCTTCAAGCACCCTGGTCATATCAGGCTGGGGATGCATGCCGCTGGGGGCGGAATATTCATTTATCTTGTAATCAACCATCCTTTCCAGAGAGACCCTGTTCATTTCCGTGTAAAGAGCCATCTCCTTAACGCCAAAATTCTTGTTCTCCAGGTTTTCAGCGAACCAGTTGTGAGCCCAGCCGCCGTGACAGCCGATCATGCCGAAATTCTTCAGCAGATCCATATATTTTCTGCCTCTCCCCTCGGCGTCAAATCCGATGCCGTCACCCGGCCGGTCGCGGAAATCCCCGGCAGTAACGTGTATAGAGTAGTTGATGTCTCTCCTCAGCAGATTTTTCTGATACGCATTCATGACTCCGTTATAATCAGGATCCGCGTCCACGTGCCAGTTAATAACCAGTCCGCCTTTCCCATAGGGCGCGTTTACCAGGTGCGGCAGTTTCAATTCCTTGAAGAGAAAAGCCCTGAGGCACTCGCGCAGCAACAGGTCATCGCCATAAGCTTTTAAATACCCGAGCGGGATATTGGCGTAAAACACATTGCCCTTCGCGTAATCCCTCATTACAATCGCCGGCTGTTTTGATCCGTCCGGAAAATAAGAGTAAGCGAGTATTTCGCCGGGGATTGCCCCCAAGAGCGATGTCTGGGCCACAGGATAATCCAGCGCGCCGTAGGTGTAGCCTGAGACGAATCCGGCGGGTGAAAGTTTTGCGGAAGGCATCTCGAAGTATTTCGAGGCCTCTTCGTCCCTAAACTTCAGTTTTCCGGCAGAATAGGAAGCTTCCTTCAAACTCCCGTAGCGGATATAATTTAAACCGCACTGTTCGGAAAAGACACCCCGGGTAAGGTAGCGGCCGAACTTGTCTTTGACGCCGGCGTCATAGACCACCATCAGACTCCCGCCTGTTTCAAGAAAATCAGACGCCCACAGCGCAGCTTCTTTGGGAACGGCTTTTGCGATGCTGTCAGGGAAAATTACCACAGCGTTGCCCTCGGCCATTTCTTTTGGCGGCAGAGTTATCAGGCGCGTGGCTTCTATCTTGCGATAAATTACTCCTTCTTCTTGCAGCACGCTCTCGTAGGCGGGAAGCACACCCGGAAAATCCGATGGACCCTGCTGCTCATAAACCAGCAGGACGCCGATATTCTTTTCCTCCAGAATACGCGCGGAATCTTCCACCTTTCTCCAGCCGAAAGTCAGGAGGGTCGTCAGCAGGACCAGCGTTATTATAACCGTTGACTTTTTGTTATTCTTCATACAGTGAGGCCGCGCCCATCGGTCAGAATGTAGCCGTGCACAACAACATCGGGAAAGAGCACAATCTCTTTCTTGCTTATCACCGATTTAATTCCGCCCGGCTCGCCGACCTCAACGCCGCGGAGGTGTACGGTCTGCTGCGAGAATACATTGCCGGTTATCAGCACATTGCCGTCTATCCTTACGCTGCCTTCAACAAAGACGCTTCCATGTATTTCAACTCTTTCTTCCGTGAGAATCACGAAATCGCCTTCTATTTTCATATCCTGATCGAGGATTATGCCGCGCGTAATTTTGAAGTTCCCGAGGATGTGTTTGTATTTTTGCTGTTTCTTTACCGGGCGGCTCAAATCCATGTGGCTCACAAACCCGCGAGTTGAAACCGGGCTTCCAAATAGCCGCATAAACTTGCAGTCTTTGCCGAGCAAAACCTTGCCATTGCCGGCGACGCTTACGCCGAGATCGCAGTTGTCTCCTATTGAAACCTCGCCCCGGGAATCGAGCCATCTGACAACATTCACATCTTTGCCGAGTTTCAGATTGCCGTCCACTGCCATTGCCGTGATAGCGCTCCCGTCCGCCATTTTAGCGCTGCCCATCACATATGCTTCTTTATTCCGTGTATTGGGGCCTTCAATGTCCAGATTACCCCGGCACAACAGCACATGCTGCTCGGAATTCACGACTACATATGAATAGGTCCCCGTAATAAGCACATCTTCTTTCCGTGAAAGTTTCATCTCGCTTATAGTCTGGTCAACCCCGGATTTCTCCACGGCATCCGTCAGAATGCGCCTGAATGAATCCCCGAAGAAGTGCGGGTCTTTTGAATAATCCATATTAATGTAAAGTTCTCCGGCATCTTCGCGCTCGTTGAGTTCTCTGACTCCTGGAACAAAAGCCAGGACCAGCAGGGCTATAAAGACCACGCAGTATACTATGATCATGGCGCCGCCTTTCTGAACCGTTCGGTCTTCTGCCAGATAGTTGCCCTTCCGGTCGTAACATCTATAAAGGCTTCCACGAAACCTTTGGAGGTGTAGAACATATTAAAGAAGAAATTGAATATCAAAAGTGGCAGCAACCTGAGCCGCCTCGTTGCCCCGTCAAGAAAAACAGCCAGGCCTATCTCATAGAAAGGCGCATAGTTCCCAAAAGAGGAACAACCGACGAGGAAAAGGCTGATGAGCGAGGCGGATGTAAAGATGCCGGATTCGCCCAGAAAGAAGAGCGCGAGCGAGTTTGCCATACCTACCAGGAGGACAAAAGGCATCGCGTAAATAAAAAGCAGCAGAACTCCGTCCACCTTCTCGCGGAACGCTATTTTGTCGCAGAAAACAAATTTCCAGAAGTAATTGAACATTACCTGGTTGTGCCCTCTCGACCATCGGGTAATCTGCCGGGCCCTGACCGGCCACGCTTCCGGAGCTTCCTCGTAGCATTCCACCCGGTTCGCGTAAACAACTTTCCAGCCGTCAAGATACAGCTTAAAAGTAAGCTCGGTGTCCTCGGTAAGGCTCTTATGGTTAAAACCGCCAAGCGCGAGCACCTCTTTCCTTCTGAACCCGCCGACGGTGCCTCCGTATTGGGCGATAAGCCTCATATTATAGCGGGCCTGCTGGTCCACCTGGTAGCCTCCGGCCCTTTCAATATCCAGCATGCGGGTAAGCAGATTCGTTGAAACGTTTATGGGAACAACCCTTCCCATGACTGCGCCCACTTCCGGGTTGATGAAGCAGACCGCGATATCTTTTAGAATCCCTTTTGGCGGCAGGTAATCCGCGTCAAAGACCATCATAATCTCGTGGTCGGTCAGCGCCATCCCGTCATTGAGCGCGACTGCCTTTCCTCTCTCCCCGCTGCTCCTGTGAAGGGGTTTGATGATGGGATATTTTGCCGCAAAACTGTCCAAAATCTCCTGCGTCCTGTCGCTTGAATGGTCATTTATAGGGATAATACTGAGTTTGTCCTGAGGGTAGTCGCACTTGACCAGCAATTCAAGAACGTTCTTCGCGACCTTTTCTTCGTTGTGCATTGAGATAAATACCGTTACAGACGGATAATCCGATTCCATTATATCCTGGTAGTACATCTTCTGCTCGCCGAAGACGCGGTTCAATGTAAAGAGAAAGTGCCGGACCAGATAGATCACGGACACAACAATAACGAATACCGCATAACCTTTCAGAATGACTAGTATATCCACCTCCACATCTTTACGTTGCTCTTGTATCTCTCGGCGATAAGGCTCAGGTAGAACGAATAGACGCCGACAATATACACAAAATCAAGCAGAGGGCCGAAGACAAAGAATATGACAGCCATCCATATATACGAATAATTCACCAGCACATAGAGCGAGATTACGTACCTTGCGAAACCAAAGACAACGGAGTAAACAAGCGTGATCATCGAAGCTCCTAATTTTGAGTACCCGGTCGCCGGAAGCGGCAGAAGCGACATGAGCATAATGATCGGCAAAAACATCCAGAGCCCCGACTGCAATTTAATATAGAGCTCGGAATAGTCCCTTACGCTATACGGGAAGCTTGCCGGAAAAAAAACAAAATAAATGGCAGAAATGCAGTTAACTATGAAAACATATTCTCCGTAGAGCGCGACGGGCAGTGAGATTTTTGACAAAAGAAAGAAAGCTATTCCGCCTGCCGAAAAAGCCAGTACAATAAATGATGTGAGGGCGTCAGGGTACTTTCCTATGAGGTCCACCGTGTACAACTGCCCCCAAAAAAAGTTTATCGGTATTATTGAGGAGAAATGCGGGTGTATAGCCGAAATTGCCGCGACATTCATCAGGCCGGTAATCTGCGGGACCACAAGCAATATCAAATCCAGCGGCAACAGGAGCAGAAGAACCTGAAAGAAGACGCCTTTTGTAATATTGATAACACGGTAAGACCTGTGCGGAGAAGTTACGCTCCTGGACCGAAGATCAGCGTGGAGCCCGATTTTCGGGCCAAAGAGGATAATAAACAATATTATTACCAGTTTAATTACTATTGAAACATGTATGACCAGGTAATAGTTATCCATGTGCTCCCTGAACCAAACCGAAAAATAGCATATACTCATTTAAGACGCCGATGCAAACCTTGCATCACAGGTGCCTTCATAATCCTTAACCGGCGTAATCACCAAAGGATTTTGTTTTCTTGCTGCTTGCATTATACCAATTATTAACTGCTCTGTCTTTACCTGACTTCCCGGGTATTTTGAATAAAGTTGAAATGTTCCTTTCATGTTGTATAATGTAACTCTGGTCATTGCTGTTGAATAACAATACCGGCAACAGCCGCAAAGGAGAAAAATGGCACTCACTTTCACGCCAAAAGAAAAGCAGAAGTTTCTTCACCACGCCGAGCTCGCGGGGCAATGGTACTGCAACAACCAGAACACTGACGCTAAACCGTGGGGAGGAATCTCAGACAGCGCAGACAAAGGGCGTTTTGTTTACGAGCGCATAATCCCTAAAGCCTTCGCGAGGGGCATGGGAGTATGGGGACAGGCTATCGCGATTATGGACCTTTATGACCTCGCGCTGCGTTTCCCGGGCGAGCGCTCCAGGTTTCTTGGCGCGGCAAAACTCGGAGCAGGGTATCTGGCTTCTCTTCAGGTCACGGACTTTAGATTGCCCAAAAGCATCGGAGGGTTCCGCGAGCACACTCCCCAGGCTACCGAAAGTTACCCGCGCGACGCGGTCACCGGCGGATTCGGGCTCTGCCGGCTCTTTAAGGAAACGCAGGATCAGGAATGGCTCGACCGCGCGAAACTTTTCGCCGAATGGTGGATGAATAACGGCACGGATAAGAACGGGTGGCCCTACATCACATTTGACCTTTTGAAACAATACGGGCACAACCGCGCCATGGAAGTTGCCGGATCAGAGGCGGGCGCGGAATTTATAAAAGGCGACTGGCAGGCCGGCTCGGCAATCTTCTTCTACCAGCTATACAAACTCACAAAAGATTCCCGCTATATTGAAAAAGGATTTGATCCGCTCATCAACGGACTGGCCAGGATATATGAAGAAAACCGCGGTAAGCCTGTCATTGACGGCTTCCACGGAGAAGTGCCGATAAGTTTCGGAAACGACGACTTCGCCCTGGTTGCTCTTATCTGCGCCTACAGGCTGAAGAAAGAAAAGCGCCTGCTTGACCTGCTTATTGAAAGGATTGAAGCCCAGAACAGCCTGATGGACGCGGATGGTTCCTACCCCAGCTTCGGCGGCACCTTTGTTTCCGGCATCAACAATCTTGAGTTCCTCCGGCTCGCTGAAACCGAAAAACTCAATATCGATGTAAGCGGCGTTGAGAGCTGTCTAAGAAAAACGGCGGCGTTCGGGCTTACTCTCCAGGAAAAAGAAAGCGCGGATCTCAGGCTGCTCGGCGGGCTCTACGGCCAGTCAAGCTTCGATGTAGCCAGAACGCACATTCACAACCGTTCCACGGGCTACAGTATAAATTTCTATCTGCGGCTGGCCGGTAAAGATGAACTTCCAACCTTCAGCAGTTTCGGATGGTGAGCATGCCCGGCGAAGAACTTCGGCCACTTAAAACTCTGCTTCCTATTTGCAGGGAAGCAGTTAAAGAAACTATTGAATTAGTGCTTTCCCGCTACGAAAAAAGAAAGCTTTATCCTTTCATTGACACCAAACTCAGCGCGATAACCGGAAAGGACTTTACCGAAGAAGACACGGAAACTGATTTCAAAAGCCGCTCCGCCGTTTTCGGCTGGATACAGGGTCGCGGGCTTGAAGCTCTTGCAGGGCATGCCGCCTTCTTTTCCGATAACCCCGCGCTGGCTGAAAGATGCGATCGAATGCTGCTGGCGGTCGCAACCAGGATTGCCGGCTTTGGAGAGAAAGATAACGGGCGCTTTATGTTTCTTTATACTCCGGAGGGAACACCATTCCGCTGCGGCCCTGACGGTAAAAGGGAATACTTCTCCCCCTGGGACATCCAACCGGGATTTGCGGACATTTTTACGGGCAAGGGCCTTGCGGCTGCGGGGGCGCGCCTTAAAAAGCCTGCATTTACGGATATGGGCGTTGCTGCATTAAACAACGCCTTCCAGGCAATTAAATTCGGCAGTTTCGCGACAGACCAGATATCTTTTGACCCAAAAAATCCGGTCCGGCCGGCAGTCAACAGGCAGGCCCAGGGCCCCTGGATGATAACTCTCGGCGGCTTCGCCCTCTTCTGCGAGCTCTTCCCGGATACCTGGGAGTGGAGGGAATCCGGTTATGAATGCTTGTCCAGGCTCCTCAAAAAACACACCGTCCAAAAAGATTACGGCAGCCTAAAACAGTTTGATTTCTTTGAATTCATGGACAACGAAGGCAAACCCTGCGTGGATGACGGAAAGATTATTCAGGATCCGGGCCACACGCTTGAATTCACCGGGCTTGCCGCGAGATTCCTGTTAAAAGCCGGAAGCAAGCTTGCCTATCACCCCGGGAGGCGCGCTTTCATTGATAACTGCAAAGAATTGCTCCCGAATATTTTCCTATCGGCCTTCAGGAATGGCTTCAGAAAGGACGTCGGCGGAATATGCAAAACCTTTGACCTGGTTTCCAGAAAACCGGTAAACGACGATATGCCCTGGTGGCCCCTTCCCGAAGCAATGCGGGCCGCCTCCCTGCTCCTCCTTCTCTGTCCGGAGCACCCGCGCAGAGCGGAAATAGCGGAAGCTGCGCAGTCTTGCGCGAGGGCGTTCTTTGTGGGATTTCGCTCTCCCGTGCCGGGCCTTTTCATCCAGACACGCGCCGCGGACGGCAAGCCTTCAGCCGCAATTCCGGCAACGCCTGACGCTGATCCCGGTTATCATACCGGTTTGAGCCTGATTGACGTGATAAACGCCTGCGAGGATAATTTTGCCGGCGGGGACAAGATAGTTCTGCGGTAGCAGTTTCGGCTGTCAGGATGTTCAACTCTACATTCGTACTCTCACCGTATTCTCGCTGTTCTTCAAATATATGAACGACACCCAGCCGTCCGGAGCAGTTTTGTTATCGGCAGTGTAGGGATTGTGCGGCTTAACAGGCCAGACGAAGACCCCGCCGGAAGGCACAATTAACTTTGCTTTTCCCTTGATGACCAGGCTGTTAACCCTTTTTTCAAGCGGGACTCTCAAGGATTTCCTGCCCAGCGCGAACTTTCTTCCATTTATTTGCACTCTGTCTCCGAGCAAGGCCTGAAGCTGCAGGCCGGTGAGAGAATTTTGACCCGTTGCGGAGGTTCTGATGATGACTTCTTTTCCCGCGATTTTTGCCTCAATCTCCGCCGAGCCGGATTCGTAATTTAAACGGAGTTTGCTGCCTTTCAAAGAACCTGTTTTCGCTCTGTAATCTTTTCCGTTGCTGAATGTGAAATTAGAGAACGCCGGCTGGTTCTTTGAATTTCCTCCGCCGATGACAAGGCCGGTCCTGTGGTTATACGCCGAGACGTGCGACTGGGCCTCAAGCCTGAACACATTATCCGGCAGCCCCTTAGCGCAGAAAGCGGAGAGAGAATACTGCCAGTCGCCGTGCCTGCGAACCAGCGCCCTGCCTTTGCCTTCGCGGAAGGAATAGTTCTTTCTCTCAAAAGGAAGCTTTCGGAAGATGTTTCTTCCCCCCGGATGCCCCAACAGGTCGGCTATCAGCGGAACGTTTATGTTCAGTTTCATCCAGGGTTCTCCCGATCGCATGCGGGCAAGATACTTTTCCACGACCAAACAGGAGATCCTGCCGTACGCTTTCGAGGAAAGAAACGAATTAAGCCCCCAGGCGTCGTGAAAACCGTTGCGCATCCTGGAGTCAAGCGTTTCAATATAATCGGCCGCCCCGTAACTGAAGTTTGCCATCAAAGGCAGCGTCTTCCTTAAATATTTCTCAAAAATGCCGTCCTGTGTTATTTCCTTCAGCAGCGACATCGCGTGCATGGAAAGGCTGTTATACCCTATGCTCCAGTTGTCAGGTTCCCCGTCAACCCAGAGCCCGCCTCCGTCGAATCTTGTCGGCGCTGTCTTCTTGAAGGCGCTTGCAGCGTAAGAGATAAGCTTTCTATCGCATAACAGCTCTCCGTTCTTTGCTATGCAGAGCAGGTACCACAAAAAGTGGTTGTAACCGGTATTTAATATTCCGGTCTTTAAATATTTGTCCGTTATATCTTTCTTAATTCCGCCTACAGCAAGCCGCAGGCAGGCTTCCCAGCGCTTCCGAGCCTTCGGCTCAAGCTCGTCCCGCAGAAGTTCATAAGTCCGCTGCCAATGGTAAACCTGCCAGTTCAAATGGACAGAGCCCCAGTCTTTTCCTCCGCTAAAGAGCCTGAAATTTCCTTTTTTATCCTGGGAATCCGCCAGAAATGACGCGCCTTTTACCGCCGCCGCGAACAGCCGTTTGTCTCCGTAGTAAGGGTTTCTGCTGTCTTTTGTTTTGTAAAGCAGCGCGAGCGGATAATGCGGGCTCTGGTCATAGATAGTGTATGACAGCTTATTGATTTGGGAGCCAGAAAACCTTGTCGGCAGGAATTTGCCTGTGGATTTGTCCAGGCCGGAAAGAAAATAAGGCACAGCCTCGTTCAATACGGCAAAAACCGCGGAATCCATACGGCCTTTCATATGTTTTCGCTCCTCTTTTCCGGCAATAAAACATTTAAATAGTATGCGAAATAACCGGACGTGTCAATAGTTTGATATATTCCGCATGTACATTCTTCCATTTTGGTCCTGTTTTCGGTAAAATACTGGCGTATGGAGCAGGAATCGTCTGCCGTATATTTGCCAATACAGGGGGCGCCATGTCGGAAAATATAAAACAAATAGCCATGCGTATCAAAGACTTGCGCGAGATTAAAGGACTGACGGCAGAAGCCGCCGCCAAAGTGTTTAAACTTCCCACCGCTCAATACAAAAAATACGAGAGCGGGGAAACCGACATTCCCGTAAGCTTCCTGTACGAGGCAGCCCAAAGATTCGAAGTCGAGCTTACCGCCCTGCTTACCGGAGAAGAACCGAGAATGAATGTTTATTCACTTGTGCGGGCGGACAAGGGCCCGGCCGCGGAACGAAGAAAAGAATACAAGTACCAGGACCTGGCCTATAACTTCAGAAACAAAAAAGCTGAAGTTTTTCTGGTTAAAGCGGGAAACTCCAAACAACCGGTCCATTTCAACAGCCATCCGGGACAGGAGTTCAATTTTGTGCTTGAAGGAACATTGAAAGTCCTGCTAGACGGCCATGAGCTCATCTTAAACCCCGGAGATTCCCTTTTCTTTGACTCAGGCAAGAAACACGCCATGGCCGCGGAAAAATGCGCTTCGGCAAAATTCCTCGCAGTTATTCTCTAAAACAGGAGAGTGTATGCTGCTGAACAAGTATGTTTCAAAGGTTGACTTTGCTTCCTACGAGGACTTTAAAGAGAACTTTAAAATAAATGTCCCCGGAAACTTCAATTTCGGCTTTGATATTGTGGATGAATACGCCAAAATATCGCCCGAAAAATCTGCCCTTGTCTGGTGCGACGAGAACGGCAGAGAAGCGGCTTATAACTTCGGGCAAATGAAACTCTATAGTGATAAAGCCGCCAATTACTTCAAATCGCTCGGCATTAAAAAGGGCGATGCCGTAATGCTCATACTAAAACGCCATTTTGAGTTCTGGTTCGCAAGCGTTGCGCTCCACAAGCTGGGAGCTATCTGCATACCCGCAACCCACCTCCTCACTCCAAAAGACATCGCTTACCGCTGCAAAGCGGCCAGCATAAAGATGATAGTCTCCTGCGCCGACAAAAAGGTCATCGAAAGCGTTGACGCGGCGCAAAAGGATTCCCCCACCCTGAAGTTGAAAGCGTCTGTCAGGCAGAGGTTCGGCGGCTGGGAATATTTTGATGAAGGCTTAGAAAAAGCAAACCCGGCTTTCAGACGGCCCGTAGGTCCGGAAGCAACTCAAAATGACGACATTTTCCTGCTTTATTTCACTTCCGGAACCACAGGCATGCCCAAAATGGTCTGCCACGACTTCACCTATCCCCTCGGGCATATAATGACCGCAAAATACTGGCTCAACAATACGGACGGAGGACTGCACCTGACGGTGGCCGATACCGGCTGGGCCAAAGCGGCGTGGGGCAAGATTTACGGGCAGTGGATTGCAGGCTCCTCTGTTTTTGTTTATGACTATGAAAAATTCGTACCCAAAAACCTTATAGAAGTGGTGACC
>CAIWRR010000212.1 GCA_903915125.1 Candidatus Firestoneibacteriota bacterium
ACCCCGCCATTAATGGCGGGGATGCCCGCCGGGCCGCTTGGCGGCCGGCGAGGTCTCGCCTCCGGCGGAAATCCGGCATGAATCATATTAACACACCTATAAAGAGAAACTCCGGCCTTCAGGCCGCAGAGTTTCATTGTGATTAAGCGGATTAGAAAGAGCGATTACGCAGATTAGAGACGATTGGACATGATTGGACATGATTGGAGAGACAAGCCGGATGGATTGTTGGTTTGAGATTAACTGCGGATTATGATATAATTCATAAGTTAAAAACACAAATTCACGGCCGGAAACCGGGCCAATTTACGGAGGTATTATGGCGTCTGCAAAGATTTCCAAGGTAATAGGCAGGGAGATAATAGATTCAAGGGGCAACCCGACGGTTGAAGTTGATGTAATCCTTTCAAACGGAATTCTGGGACGCGCCGCAGTTCCGTCGGGCGCATCCACAGGCGAAAATGAAGCGCTGGAGCTTCGCGACGGCGACAAAAAAAGATACGGCGGCAAAGGCACCCTGAAAGCCGTAGCCAACGTGAACGAGAAGCTGGCAAGGGTAGTCAAAGGGATGGATGTTTTCAAACAGAAAGAAATAGATTATAAAATGATACAGGCAGACGGCACCGAGACCAAGGCAAAGATGGGCGCGAATGCTATGCTCGGCGTTTCTCTCGCCGCCGCCAAGGCAGCCGCGGAAACAGCCAAGAAGCCGCTATTTGAATACCTGGGCGGGAAGGACGCGAGGGTGCTCCCCGCGCCGATGATGAACATCATCAACGGAGGAAAGCACGCGGATAATAACGTGGATATTCAGGAATTCATGATCATGCCGGTCGGCAGCAACAAGTTCAGCGAAGCCCTCCGCATGGGCGTGGAGACTTTTCATGCCTTGCGCAAGATTTTGCAGGGCAAAGGCTTGAATACCGGTATAGGAGACGAAGGCGGTTTTGCTCCCAACCTCAAGTCAAACGGGGAGGCTTTCGAAGTAATAATTGAAGCAATTGAGAAAGCCGGGTACAAGCCGGGCAAGGACATAGTCCTCTGTGTCGACGCGGCTTCGTCATCTTTCTACGAGAACGGCAGCTACATTATGAAAGCGGAAAAGAAAAATATAAACAGCACGGACGACATGATAGATTTCTACGGAAAAGCTTTTGAAAAGTACCCCATCAGGTCTCTTGAAGACGGGCTCTATGAGAACGATTGGGCGGGTTGGAAAAAGCTGACTGAAGCGTTCGGCAAGAAAGTGCAGCTTGTCGGCGATGATTTGTTCGTGACCAACAAGAAGTTCCTGCAGAAAGGCATTGACCTCGGCGTCGCGAATTCCATACTGGTAAAGGTTAACCAGATCGGAACGCTTACAGAGACAATGGAAACCATAAACCTCGCGAAAGCAGCCGGCTACACGACCGTTATTTCTCACAGGTCCGGCGAGACGGAAGACGCCACTATCGCGGACATCGCGGTAGCAGTCAACGCGGGTCAGATAAAAACGGGCTCCGCGTGCAGGACGGACAGGATCTGCAAATACAACCAGCTGCTCCGTATAGAAGAGAAACTCGGAAAGAAGGCGGTGTATAAAGGCAGGTCGCTATTTAAATAAAGCAAACGGGGCCGGCGTAAGCCGGCCCTTTTCTTTTTCAGGAGACACTGCCTTATCGACGTTGTTCCAATAGCTAAAAACAGGATTACCAATATTTTGAGGTATAGGCTGTTTGAGGAATATTGTTTGGAGATCTTCTCATAGGCCGAGTTTGAAGCCCGTGCTATACTCTGCCATCATGTTTGGCCTGTTCCTATCAGCTCTTCTGATAGAGCCGGGCGTTTATTCGAGGAAATGGTTCCCGGCAATTGATAAAGGACCCAGGCTAAGAAAAGGGGGCTATGACAGCATCGATCCGTAAAATAATACAGGCGCTAAAGAAGTTCCTGGTCAAAGATAGCAGAGGTTTTCTTTGCGATTCCTGCAGGTATGATTATCCGTCAGCGTGCAGAAACGCTCAGCGGCCCAACGCCAGAACCTGCGGGGACTACAAGACAAGGTAATTCATTTTGTTACGCTGTAAGCGTCCAGCAAAGTCCCGTCCGCGCTGAATGCCTTTATGGAAAGAACTGATTTTGAAACATCAATTCTCAAATAGCAGGTTTGGTCTTTCGGGTTAAAGAAGAACTCGTCTCCCTCGCGCATAACTGAATCCGTGTAGAACTTGGCGCCGCTTCTTCCGCAGATATAATAGACAGTTCCTTCGTCAGGTTTCGAAGAGAACTTCCCATCTCTTACCGGAAAGGTTCTTGCAAGACAGTGGTCATGTCCGTTAAAGACAACATCCGCGTGATATTTTTCCGCAACCGGGCAGAATGCCGCCTTGATAAGCTCATTGTTCCTTTTTGCTTTGTTGAAGTATGGGGTCTTGTGGAATAAAACTATTTTAAAGGATTTTGTTGTAGAAGAAAGGTCCTTCTCCAGCCACAATACCTGTTTTCCGAGAATACTGCCGTTCTTAGGGGCTTCTTCATCTTCCTGGCTGTCGAGCACGGAGAAATGAGCGTTCCCGTAATCAAAAGAATAGACCTGTCCCTTCAAGCCTTCCGGGCCGTTTTGAAAGACAGGAAACAGTGCCGTTAGATACACCGGTTTAGACGGGGAATCAGACACATAATAGGTTTCATGGTTTCCTTCAACAGGCATTTCCGGCACGGAGGCAATCACTCCCGCGGCCGCGTCAAGCCAGTTGTTCCAGTGGCGGATATCCTGCCCGGTTTCTACCAGGTCGCCTGCGTTCATAATAAACCTGGCGTCGGGATTCCCCGCCCACGCCGCCGATACTGTCTTTTGCCAGGGTTTGTAATCAGGATTGTCTTTTTTGCCGCTCTGACTGTCTCCGAAAAGCAGGAAGGAGAATGAAGGTTCGACTGCAGGCTCGGTCATAAAGGAATGGGCTTCCCCCTCAATCTCGCCGGCAACAGGAATGTAATTATAGCGCGCGCCGGGTTTCAACCCGGAAAGGGTGACAGTAAACAATTTAAAGCTGCCCTGCGCGTCTCCGCGCTCCGCGCGGAAGAGTTTCACTGAAGCGGCGGCGGTGACGGTTGAAGCAGATGTTGCGGCTTCATAAAATCGTATTGAGCCGTTGTCTGTACCCGTGACAGCCCGCCAGGATATTGTCTGGGTTGTCTTTGGGTCATCCGTCCAGGTTAAAATGATATGGTCCGGCCTGGTTGTGGCCCCAAGGTTATTATCGGGAGCCGATACCTCGCCCGCGATAGAGCTGTTGCGGGCAAGCAGCAGGCATAGAGAAAAAAGCAAAACAATCTTTAGGCGCATAGAGCCTCCTTAATTAATCTAATCAAGTATAAGAAAGGTTTGTTATCATATCGTTAAGGAAGGGTTAATAAACAATGCATTTTGTGACGGTTTGTTACCTGAAAAGCTCAATTAAAGCAAAGTAAATAAGCATTATTGCGAGCCCGACAGGAACGCCGACGGCAGCCCACTCCCTGCTCTTTATCTTGAGCTTACCGGCGGAAATAATGTTCGGGATATTTCCGGGGATTAGCATTCCGCCGGCGATTATAAGGCCGAGTATGGCTGACTTTATCTGTATCAGAGACATTGAGGGCCCGACTTCGGCGGCGGTCAGCGTAGCATTGTCAAGAATTGCGGAAATCATGTTCAGCCAGTAAAGGGCATGGTAAGAGATCTTCGAAACATATTCGTCGACAATGGGCTTGAATCCTGTTCCGAGAAAGATCAGCGCCATCACGAAAAGATATACTTTTACCGTCCTGATTAGGACATCCTTAGTCGTCTCGCTGTTTTCTTCTTTGAGGCCGTCCTCCGACCTGTTGAGTTTGCCTGCCATAAAAAGCGTTGAGATGCCGATTCCTATTACGCCAAGGATTATCTGCGGGCCGAGATGCCTTACAAAAAACCAGAAATCCGCGGGAGGGTTGAGGCCTTTCAATTTCGCGATGGCAATCGTAGTGAGCGGCTCGCCGAGAGGAGTGAGCGCCGCGCCCATCCCGATTGAAAAACAGGCCATAACCACAACCTTTATCTCGGTGTTTCGCTCAAGTTTCAGGTGTCCGATAATTTCGACGAGCAAAAGCGCGGCTATGATGGCCGTGATGACGCTGGAGAGCAGGCCGAGCAGTACGACAAGAAGAAAAATGAAAGTCCGCATGCCGGTAAAATTGATGAATGAATTAAGGTGTTTCCTGATTGGTTTCTTGAGGAGGTTGAAAAGCAGTCCGGCGACAAGCACAGCCCCGGTAATCTTTAGCGGCTCCAGCAAAGCGTCTTTAATAAGGGCGCCGCTCCACTGAGAGGTCAAGGTTACGGCCGCGCAGCCCATAATAAAGAGGAATATTTCCAGCTGTTCTTCCACTTTCTTAACGCTGAAGGGAAGTATGAGAACCGCGAGCATAATTGCCGCAAGGCCTGCCAGCACGGGCATGTGTTTTCTCCTTTATAAAAGCTCTTCTGTATTATACAATAGTAAAGTTGCTTAGACAATCCGGAACGAAAGGAAAAACAATGATATTCAAAGCCGTATTATTCGATATGGACGGGCTTATGACCGATACAGAGACCCTCCATATTCGCGCCTGGGACGAATTCCTCTCGGATTTTGGGGTTAAGCTTCCCGAATCCTACCTGGGAAGGTTTGTCGGCATGTCGATAGACGCGAATATGCGGGAAGTTATGGGCACTTTCGGAGTGAAAGGCGGGCTCGAGGAACTGATAATAAGGCGGAGGGACAGGTATCTTGGCCTTGTGAGGCGGGCAGGCCTGGTTCCCGCGAAGGGAATGAAGGAAATACTGGAAAAAATAGAAAACAATGGTATGCTTAAAGCGATCGGAACTTCCAGCCCCAGGGTTGAAGTGGAACTTGTCGCGGGAATGGTGCTTAAAGCTCTGGGGATTAACAAGGGCCCTTACGAATATTTTGACACGGTCGTTAACGCTGAGGATGTGGCAGAGCCTAAACCCGCGCCTGATATTTACCTGAAATGCGTAGAAAAGCTGAATTTAAAGCCGGCCGAGTGCATTGTCCTTGAGGATTCCTCTTCCGGGATTAAGTCGGCGAAGCAAGCGGGTTGTTACAGCGTTGCCGTGCAAAGCCCCTATTCGGGGCACCACGACCTCACGAACGCCGATAAGAATGTTGAGAGCTTGCTGGATGTGCTGGACCTGCTCTGAGAATATTTGCGGAGGAATAATGACGAAAGCCGAGGCCCTTAAAGAACTGGTAAGAGCCGGAAAAAAGATAGCCGAGCTGGGATATGTAATAGGACCCGGCGGCAATACTAGCGTCCGTTGCGGCAAGACCGTCTATATCAAGGCCTCAGGCGCGTCTTTTGAGGACTGCGACCCGAAGGATTATGTGGGCGTTGATATAAATTCAGGAGAACTGGTGGACGGCAAGCGCAGGCCGTCCTGTGAAACGCTCGCGCACATTGCCTGCATGCAGGCGGCAAATGGAGTAGGAGCGGTTGTGCATTGTCATCCTATATATGTGCTTGCCTGGGGGATGGGAGGGAAGATGCTCAGGGCCTCCAACCCTGAAATGGTGGCAATTATCGGTTCAGATGTGCCCGTGATGAAATACACCCCGTCCGCGGGAGCTCCTTTCGCAAAGAAACTTCAGAAATATGTAAAAGAAGGCTATAAAGCCGTGATAATCCAGAATCACGGAATATTCGTAACCGGCGACAATATCCGGCAGGCGCTCTACAGGACAAGGCTGATAGAGGACGGGATAAAGACAATGGTAGCGGCAAAGATTCTGGGTAAGATTCGCTATATGACAAGCAAGGAATGGAAAGAGATAGACAACGCCGAGTTTGAAGATTACAGGCGTACTCTGCTCAAG
>CAIWRR010000213.1 GCA_903915125.1 Candidatus Firestoneibacteriota bacterium
CCCCAGACGGGAAGAAATTGGCGTCGGGGAGCGAAGATGGAACGGTAAGAATCTGGGATGTGGGAAGAGGAGAGTGCGAGAGAACGCTAACGGGCCATACTGGTTGTGTGTGGTCAGTAACCTATTCCCCAGACGGGAAGAAATTGGCGTCCGGGAGTTTAGAAGGAACGGTAAGAATCTGGATGACTCCAATGGAACAAGAGAGAATAGCCGCAGAGAAAGCCGCAGAGAAAGCCGCAGAGGCAGCAAGGGCGGCAAAAGCCGCAGAGGAAGAAAGAATAGTAAAGGCAGCAGCAGCAGCTGCTGCTGCTGCTAAAAAAGCAGAGAAATACGAAGCGCACATGTCAGAGGGAAACAGACTATTAGGTTCAAGCAAACCTTCTGAGATAATGAAAGCGGTTAGAGAATTTCAGGAAGCGCTGAAATACGGAGATGTTAATGGTGAAGCCCGGGCGAAACTGAGTCAAGCTCAGCAGAAGTACGAGCGAAGCGTGGAGAGATAAAGTGGTATGGAATATTAAGTACGGCAAGAATGTGAAAAGATAACGATTTGCATATTTAGCATTAGCGGTTATTCACGTCACTGATTCACACAGCAGCAAGTATAGAAGAGCCCGTGCCTAATTGTTCCGGCGGCGGATATGGTTTGTAATGGCTTAAGGTTTGTGATACACTAACAAACTATTGAATATTGCACGCGATGGCAAAAGACTGAAAAAGCGGAATGGTTCAGAACGGAGAGATGGCCGAGCGGCTGAAGGCAACCGCCTGCTAAGCGGTTGTACTCCAAAAGGGTACCGAGGGTTCAAATCCCTCTCTCTCCGCCATTATAATGGCGAGACCAGGTAAAAGTTTGCTTTTGGCCGGTCCAAATTACAAAGAAAAACCCTGCTTATCTCGGGGCTTTTTTGCTTACAGCCGATTTTAAATGCTAAATCCGCAGGCTTTTGAGTAAAGAGAGGTTACTTCCATGATTTTTGCGTGAATCAGCGCACGCGCGCCAACGGGAAGGGGTCTAATTTTGGCCTTATCCGCTATCTCCGGCAGGTATTGCTCAATGAGCTGGACAGGAATATTCGCGCCGGATAGATTATTCAGGAGTATAGAAATGGCCTGTTCCAATTCAGGCAAAGGCCAGTAATAACGGCACCTGTCACTATAGCTATACTTTCGTTTATGTGCAACCTCATCTTCTGTCCCGCTATAGTAATTCTTCCAGTAAGAAGGGTTCTTTAACATTACTGAGTCCAGCTCGTTCTCAAGGCCTGAAAGTTTATCGGATTTGCCGGCGAACAGTTCTGCCTCTATCTTCTCAAGCGAGAACAGGGCTTCTCTGAACGCGAAAGTAAGCCACGGACCGACTTTCAACACGGCAAAATGGTCCCGCACAAGTTCCTTAAGCGCTCCGCCCGGCTGGTAATCCGTGGAATGAGCTTCAAAGATAAGGTTGGGCTCATTTTCGATGAAGGTTTTAAGCCCTGCCGCGTTTTCCGGGACATAAGTATCAACAGAAGCGTCTCCGAATTCAACTCCTGGCTGAACAACAACAGCATGTACCCTGTCCCAGGCGGACTGAAGACCTTTTCTTCTGAACGCATTTTGAAGTTCCTTCACGGTTTCGGCTACATCTGCCTCTCTGGTAATATGTATCTTGCCATGGCCAAGAGCAGTTCCTCCCGGTGTTGGAACTTCAGTGCCGACTATGTAGGAGGGGAGCGTTGCGGAGGATCTATCCCAGGCGGCCTCTGCCGCCGCGCAAAGTTCTGCTGCCCGGCCCGCCGCTGCTTTGGGAGACGGAGCTTCACCGGAGTCATCTAAACAATTCATGCTGGCGTCAAGATGCAGTTTGGAAAAACCCGCCCCGGCATAGGCCGCCATCAGCTCGCATGCTTTCCGCATAGCCGAATCAGACTTCTCTTTGCGCCAGGTGTTCGGGCCAAGGTGATCGCCGCCGAGAATCAGATTTTGAGCCGGGAAGCCGAGTTCCTGCGCAATTGTTTTGACATACGCGGCAAAATCAGCGGGTTTCATGCCTGTATAGCCGCCAAATTGGTCAACCTGGTTTGAGGTTGCTTCAATGCATAGAATGGAATTGTCATTTAGGGCCTGCAGAATTGAGGCCTCTATTACATAGCGGTTTGCCGAACAGACGCTGTAGAGGCCGGTATTTTTACCGCCCTTCTGATCCTTGACTATATTGCTTAGCGGGTTAGGCTTCATTTATAAATCGTAACGCCTTTAACCACACGGGTAATCACGCCTGTCTTGCTCGGGCTGTCAGGCTTATGGCCCAAGTTTAATGATTTGAATAAGCCGAGAAGCTGCCCTGCAACAATATCGGTAAGAACGCGATAATCGTCGGAAACCGCTGTCCCTTCAGGATAAAGTTCAATTACATGAGGAGAGAGTGCGAGTATTTCTTTGTCGGCCTTGGCGCAGATTATTACCGCAGCCATGCCCTGCCCGCCTTTCTTCAGCTGCCGCAAAAGGTCAAGTTCATATCTCCTGGCTCTCGGGTTATGCGACAGAGCCGCGAAAATGAGGCATTCATTATTAATGAATACCTGAGGGCCATGTCTTAAACCGAGAAACGAGTCAAACCTGCAGGTTACTTTGCCTTCTGTCATTTCCATTAATTTCAGGTGGCATTCTTGCATGGTTCCGAAAAGATTGGAAGAGCCGAGATAGCTGACCCGCTTAAAGGGCCTGCGGCAGAGCGCGGCAAGCATATCAGAGTAATCATTGATTATCCGTGCCGCTCCGGCTGACGCCCGCTTTACTTCTGAACGGAAAGCCTCCGTATTGTTAAGCGTTCCCAGGAAAAGCCCGGTAAGGGCCATTGTTGAAAATGAACTGGTCATTACTAAAGAGCGGTCATTTGTTTCCTCAGGCAGGATAATGCAGTAAGAATTTGGATCACGGTCAGTTCTTTTCGCCAGCGCGCCGTTTTTGTCGCAAGTTATAACAAGCTGACGCGCCTTCTTGTAATATTTTTTGACTATATCAAAAGTCGCGAAGGACTCCGGTGAATTGCCTGAACGCGCGAAAGAAACAAAGAGGTAATTGTTGCGGGATGCCAGCATGCTGCCGGGATGCGTAACGAAATGAGTTGAAGGGATTGAGAAGACGTCGCGGTTGAGCGCTTTCCGAAGCCCCGTGCTCACGGATGTTCCGATAAATTCGGAAGTCCCGGCGCCCGCGAATATCAGCGCGGATTTCTTGCTTCCGTAGAGTCCTCCCGCTTGAAGAAAAGAGAATATGCTTTTTTTTGCGCCGATCAGGCCCTCGGCAGTCCTTAGCCAAAGAGATGGCTGCTGCGCAATTTCAGCGGGAGTATGCACAATTCCTTTCGCGGCTTTTAGCTTCTCTGACGCTTCAAGCAATTTGAAAAATGAGTTCATTTTGCGGCCTCCATGAAATCAATAATATCTCTATAAGACGATTTTGCGGCAGTTCCGCCTGGAAACTGACAGCTTCTCGCTCCGGCGGCGTTGCCGAAATGCAGCGCCTCGTTAAAAGACAACTTCTTTTCAAGAATAGCGAAAAGGAAACCGGCGTCAAAATTGTCTCCGGCGCCGGTAGTGTCTTTCACTTCTACTTTATAAGGGAAGGCCTTAACGGCTCTGCTGCCGCTGATTGCTATAGCGCCTGCTCTTCCGAGTTTTACTACCGGACAAGCGGTTAGCAAGGCAAGCTTTTCGCAGGCCTCTTCCGCGCCCGGACATCCGGTGATTGAAACCGCCTCGTCAGAATTAACGAACAGGTAATCAACCTTCCTTAACCAATCGTCCAAGAACTCCCATTTTTCCGTAGCATCCCACTGAGTGTCAATAGAAGTTGTAATGCCGGC
>CAIWRR010000214.1 GCA_903915125.1 Candidatus Firestoneibacteriota bacterium
AAGGATTACATTTTAACCCCGCAGCTGATAGATATGAGGTGAAAATGAAAATATATATAATGACAGACCTTGAAGGCGCGGCAGGAGTGGTTCATTTTGACCGCAATCGTGAAAATAATGAAACCTCCTATAATCAGCGGCACGCGCAGCAGGGACGGCTCTTGACCGGAGAAGTAAACGCGGCGGTAGAGGGCTGTTTTTACGCGGGAGCGTCGGAAGTCCTGATAGACGATTCACACGGCGGCGGCTATATCATAGATTACGAGAACCTGGACGGCAGGGCAAAGATATTGCACGGAACGAAACGCCCCGGGATCATGGCAGGCCTTGACGCTTCCTTTGACGCCGTGGTGTTTGTCGGAGCCCATTCAATGATAGGCACCCACAGGGGCGTGCTTTCTCATACAATGAGTTCAAAGGATGTCCGCCAGCTAAGGATAAACGGAAAGCCAATAGGAGAAATAGGAATATTCGCCTTAAAGGCGGGGACTTTTGGAGTCCCGCTGGTATTTGTATCGGGAGATACTGCGGCCTGCAAAGAAGCGTCCCGATTTGTCCCCGGGATAACGGTTGTCGCCGTGAAAGAGGGGCTTGCCAGGACCGTTGCGATTTCGCTTTCACCGGAAGCTGCAAGGGAAAGGATACGGGAAGGCGTAGCGCGCTCCCTCGCGGATATTTCCAAAGTGAAGCCGTACAAACTTAAACCTCCATTCACCTATCAGGAAGACCTGTGGCCGGAGACCCTGGAAAATGGGGAGCAGTATGCAAGCCACCCGGATAATCTTCCGAAGGAATGGACCACAAGCCCGCCGATTAAGGCCGGGTCGGCCGCGGAGCTGCTGAAGAAAGTATACGCCAAAAAAGTTTAAGAACGGGGGGTAGGATGAAAATATACATAATGACGGACTATGAAGGCGTTGCCGGGATAGTGGATTTTGAAGACAGGGCGGATGAAAGCGCGCCGAATATTATCAAGAGGCAGAGGGGCGCGAGGCTTTTGACGGGAGAAGTGAACGCCGCCGTGGAAGGTTGCTTTCTGGGCGGGGCGGATGAAGTGCTCATCGATGACGCGCACGGCAGGGGTTATACCATTGACCCTGAAAGCCTGGACAGCCGGGCGAGAATAGTCCACGGCACAAGAAGGCCGAGGATTATGCCGGGGCTTGACGCTTCCTTTGACGCGATGATAATGATAGGCGCGCACTCCATGGCAGGGACAAGAGGCGGAGTGTTATGCCATACGATGTGCCTTGAATGCCGCGAATTCAGGTTAAACGGAAAACCCGCGGGCGAGTTCGCGATTTTTGCCTTTGTCGCGGGCGCTTTTGATGTCCCGGCAATAATGATTTCGGGCGATACAGCCGCCTGCAACGAAGCCAAAAAAATAATTCCGGGTATTGCAGCAGTTCCGGTCAAGGAAGGGCTTTCCCGTTACGCCGCGATATCGCTTTCAAAGGATGAGTCAAGGAAAAGAATACGCGAGGGAGTGGAAAATGCGGTAAAGAACATTGGCAGGGTAAAGCCCTACAAGCTCAAAGCGCCTTTCACCTATCAAAATGACATATTTGCAAAACCCGAGAAAGAATTAATGGCAAGCCACCCCGATGATCTTCCCAAAGAGTGGATAACGGAACCGCCGGTAAAGGCAAGGACGGCAAAAGAATTGATAAAGAAAGTGTGGACCTACAAGGTCTGACGAATCCGTCTTTTCTTGATAGAAAGCGGCGCATTAAGTATAATTATACCTGTTTTGAAAGAACTGCGGAGGCATAATGGAAGGAAATATCCCGGTACTGAGAGTGGAGGGGGACACGCTTCCCGAAGCCTGGGAAAAAGCGGTTATAGAAACCTGGGAAAAGGGCTGTGATGTAAAGACCGAATATGACAAGCCGGGGGATCCTCCCAGCAAAGACTGCACAATGATGATGGTGGTCAATGACCCTTTCAAGGAGCCCAGGATACATCGCGCGTTCCCGGGGGGCCTTGAAGACCTTGAGGTTTATCGGCAGGAAGTTGTGAACGGCGTTCACGACCACTGGATAAATCCCGGGGAAGGCAAGTGGACCTATACCTATCACGAAAGATTCTTCAATTACAAAACCGAAGGCACAAGCGTCGACCAGATTGCTTACATTATCAACAAGTTAACCGTGAGCGGGCATTCCAGGAGGGCGCAGGCCATCACCTGGAATGTTTACAAAGATCCGCCTTCATACGACCCTCCCTGTCTGCAGATGCTTTGGGCCCGCCTCCTGCCCGGCTCCGACGGCGCGCCCGTGCTCAACGTAAACACGATCTGGCGTTCAAACGACGCTTATAAGGCCGCGTTTATGAACATTTTCGCTCTTACCGAACTGCAGAAGATGATAGCGGAAGAGATAGGCAAAAAGATAGGAAAGAAGGTGCGTGTCGGGCGATATGTCCATTACGCCAACAGCTTCCATATATATGGTTCTTACTACAACGATTTCAAGAAATTCCTGGAGACCGTGAAGAGCAGGAAATTCGAGGACCGGGTCTGGAACTCGGAGTTTGCGGAGCCTTTCTTTGAGATCGGGAAGGAAAAACTGGCGGAAGAGAAAAAGAACGGGCTGTAAAATGACGTGTACCATTTACCGCTAACCGTTTACCGTGTGATGAAGTTTGTTCTTTACGGTAAACAGTACACGTTTAACAGTAAACGTTTCACACAGGAGGCGCATTGAATCCCAGAGAACGCTTTTATAAAATCTGTGCTCATCAGGAAGCCGACAGGGTCCCGCTGGATCTCGGGGGGTGGCTCTCCGGCATCAAGCCTGATGTTTATGAGCGTTTAAAGGACGCCTTGAAACTTAAAGGCGAACCGCTTCCCTGGTACAAGGATTTTGATTCACGCGTCCTGGAGAGATTCCAGATAGATTTTAGACGGGTAACTCCGCGGTCTAAGAATCCGGCAAAAACCAGGTCCCCCCTTTCAGACGGAACGAGTTTTGACAACTGGGGAGTGGGAAGCAAGTTCTCGGGAGAGGATCAGCAGTATGTCGTCTTCCCGCTTAAAGACGCGACTATTGAAGACCTTGATAAGTATCCCTGGCCGGACTTTCACGCTTCAGGCGTGCGGGATGAAGTGGTTGAGGAGGCAAAAAGGCTTCACAACGACACTCCTTATGTCGTGGTCGGTCAGGCCGCCTCGGCAGGCGTGTTTGAAAAAGCCTGCTGGCTCTGCGGGTTTGAAAGAATACTTATGGGGATGGCTATTGAGCCGGAATTCACGGTTAAGCTCTTCGGTATTATCCATAAACTCCAGAAGGATTCCTCGGAAGTTTTCTACGGCGCTGTTGGCAAGTATCTTGATATGGTTCAGCTAGGGGATGATTACGGAACTCAAAACGGAACCTTCTTTTCTCTGGATTTTTACAGAGAGTTTATCAAGCCGGTGAATAAATCATATATTGCCGACATCAGGCAATACACTAAGGCAAAGATTTTTCTTCATTCCTGCGGCTCCATCCATTCTTTCCTCGGAGATTTGATAGAGGATGGGGTTGATATAATCAATCCGGTGCAGACAAGGGCCTTGAATATGGAACCGGAACGTTTGAAAAAAGATTTCGGCGAGAAGGTGGTATTTCACGGAGCGATAGACGAGCAGGATATACTGCCGTTCGGTTCAGTTTCGGATGTGAAGAAGGAAGTAAAGCACAAAATAGAAACGCTCGGAAAGAAAGGCGGATATATACTGGCTGCCTGCCACGAGATACAGAACGACACGCCGGTAGAAAACATAATTGCGATGTATGAGTCGGCGTTAGAATACGGAAGGTACTAAAATAAGTTTATAACGTTTGTAAGCCGCACTCCGTGCGTCTTGTTCTGTAGGGAAGGGTATATATTTCATGCCGGACTATGTCCGGCATAGCAGAATAACGTTTATAACGTAAAGATTATTAAGCAGGGTTTGTTTCGGTTTATGCTTGCGTTACAAACGTTAAGAACGTGATGAACGTTATTAACGAAACAAGTTCAAGCCAGATGTTATTGATTTACATTACAAACGTTAGTAACGTTAAGAACGTTATAAACCATTATTGCTTCAAGGAGCGAAGATGTTAGACAAACTTAAACAGATGAAACAGTTGTATGACCTGCAGAAAAAGATTAAAAAAGAGATGGAGCAGATCAGCGTGACCATAGAAGAGGCAGGCGGAAAAATAAAGGTCACGATGAACGGCGAGATGAAGGTGATGGACCTTTCAATTGACCCTTTTTACCTTGTCCCGGAAAAGGGAGTTGAATTGCAGAATATGCTTAAACGCGCTATCTCCAACGCGGTAGGGCAGGCC
>CAIWRR010000215.1 GCA_903915125.1 Candidatus Firestoneibacteriota bacterium
AGCCGCCTTCCTGTACGCCTGGTTTACAGCGAGAGCAAAGCAAATAGGAGTCGTGCCTTGGTACGGGAAGCGGGAGTGAAAAGACTAAATAGAAAGGAAAAAGAAGAGCTCATTAAAAAAGCGAGGAAAAATGAAAAGAAGCGAGATTAATTTACGGGATCCGTTTATCCTGCCGGATGAACGGGATAAAGTCTACTACATGTACGGTACTGGATATGTCACGGCGCCGGACCAGAAACCGGGATTCTCTTTTTACACAAGTCCTGATCTCGAGGAATGGGCCGGTCCGGAAAAATGTTTTGAAAAGCCGGATAACTTCTGGGCAGACAGGGAGTTCACCGGCCCGGAAGTGCATTTCTACGAGGGCAAGTACTATCTCGTCGCGTCTTTTAAGAGCGCAACGCGTTCAAAGGGTATTCAGATACTCTTCGCGGATTCGCCAAAAGGGCCGTTCGTTCCTGTCTCGGAAAATCCTGTCACTCCGGATACCTGGGAATGTCTTGACGGGACCTTATTCATTGACCCGAATAACGAGCCCTGGCTGGTATTTTGCAGGGACTGGCAACAGGTTAAAGACGGCGAGATGTTCGCGCTCCAGCTCACAAAAGACCTTTTAAGCGCTGTGGGCGAGCCGAAATACCTTTTCAGCGCGTCCGAGGCCGACTGGGCTTCGGATCTGCGCGGCAGGCCGAGGGGGCATTACACTATCAACGGCCCGTTTATACACAAGAACGCCGATGGGACGCTTCTTATGTCCTGGGCAAGTTTCAACCGCTTCGGAAAAAACGCCACCGGGATTGCCCGCTCCATGCTTGGCGGTATTGACGGACCTTGGGTGCAGAATAGCCGCGCGATCTATTTTGAAGACGGCGGGCACGGAATGAGCTTTAAAGCCTTTGACGGAAAACTCATGATTATCATGCACTCGCCAAACTTCACCCAGAAAGAGAAACCCCTGCTTCTTGAAATTAAAGAGGAAGGGAACACGCTGAAGCAGGCAAGGTAATTCAGGGAGCCGGCATGAAAAAGAGAAGACAAAGTATGGCGACCGCGCTTTTTGCGGCCGGGATTATTTCCCTGGCCGGGATCGCGCTGCACAACCTCAATATCTGGATGCTCATTGCGGTAATAAACGTGGTTATAACGGTGGTTGTGGGCTTCTTCCTGCTCTCCGAAGAAGTGAAGAGGGATTCGTGATCCGTTGGATAATCTTTGACATGATGGGCGTCATTTTTGAAGAGGGCGACACGATGAGCGCGGTGCTTTTTCCCTATGTCAGCGAAAAAAACCGGGCGGTAAGCAGGGAGCAGGTGAACTCTCTCTACATAAAGGGCAGGGTTGGCAAGCTCACCTCAAAGCAGATATTTGAGACCCTAGGTTTTAAGGACGAGCCGCACAAAGCGGAAGAGGGGTTTCTCCGGAAACTGAAACTGGACCCCGGGTTTAAACCCGCGGCAGAAAAACTGAAAACAAGATACAAGCTTGGAGTCCTTTCAAACGATGTCTCGGAATGGTCGTGGAATCTCAGGAAGATGCACAAACTCGACGGCCTTTTTGACGCCGTGGTAATAAGCGGCGACGCCGCCCTGCATAAACCCCAGAAAGAGATATTTGAGTTTTTCCTGAAAAAATCCGGAGTAAGAGCGGAAGAATGCGTTTTTGTGGATGATAAAGTCAGGAACCTCGTTCCCGCAAAAGCACTGGGATTTAAAACTATCAAGTTCGTAAGGGCGGGAATAGAGACCGAAACATGGTCAACCGAAATCAGGAGTTTTAAGGAACTGGGCGGAGCGATAGAGGAGATACAAAAATCTAAAAGTTTGTAAGGTTATAAGGTTCATAAAGTTTGTAAGGTGAATTGCCGACAGGAATCTTTTACCTTATAAACCTTACTAACTTTACAAACCTTATAAACTTTATTACTCCCTACACCCAAACTCCTTCTCTTCCTCCACCATTACTTTTGCCTGTTCCCGCCCGTGAAGCAGCTTGATTTTTTTCCACCTTCCCATCTTGTAGTAGCCAAAGTTAAGAAGAGCCGTTATATACGAAGTAATCAGTATCGCGAGCCATATCCCGTTCTCGCCCATAGTAGTTTTCGAGGAAAGGTACCAGGCTAGCGGTATCCTAAACAGTACCGCGGAAATGAACGAAAGTATAAGAATTCCGACGGTATCTCCGGCGCCGCGCACAACTCCCATAATCGTAAAAACAATGGCAAATGCGATGTAAGAGAAACAGGTTATTCCAAGATAGCCCACCACATGCGGGATTATCAGCGCCGCGCTCTCATCCCTCGTGAAGACTGAAGCAATCTGATGCGGGAACAGGTAGATAAGCAGCGTGAAAACAATTGAGATGGAAAGGGAGAGCAGAAGCCCGTATTTTAATACCTGTTTGACGCGGTCCATCTTTCCTGCGCTCAAATTCTGCCCGGCCATTGAAGTCACAGCGAGTCCTATTGACATTGCCGGAAGGAATGCGAGCTGGTCGCACTGCTGCCCTATGCCGGCGGCCGCGGTAACAATTGCCCCGTAGCCGTTAACAATGTTCATAATTGCGAATCCGGCAATTGAGATGATTATCATTTGCAAAGATGCGGGTATTCCGATACCGAAGAGTTTCTTTATTATGGAAAGGTCTATGGAAAAATCCCATTCGCGGACATTGAAGAACGGATTTTTCGCGCTGGCGTAAAAATATCCCGCGATGGTGCTTGTTATTCCGCTGATGATATTCGCGAAGGCGGCTCCGTTGAGTCCGAACTGTTTTATGAAGAGAGGGACCAGGCAGAGGTTTAACGCTGCGTTAAGCATCAGTATGTAGAGCGGAGTTTTGGCGTCGCCGAGCCCGCGCTGAATGCCGGAGTACCAGTTGTAAATGAACATGAATGACAGTCCGATGAGCACCACTTTAAAGTAGGAGCTTGCCTGCGCCTTGATTGCGAGAGGGCAGTTAATAAGCGTCAATAACTGATCACTGAATATTATTCCCCCTGCCGAGACCACAACGCAGAGGGCAACGCTCATAATGAGAGAGTTTGCAAAAGTTTTTTCCATGTATTTTATATTCTTTGCGCCGTAGGCCTGGGCGACTATGATGTTCGCGGCAATGCTTAAGCCTATAAGCACCGAGATCAGCAGGAAAAGTATAGGGAGGGAAGTAGCGACAGCCGCTATTGCCTCGTGCCCCAATATCCTTCCCACCCAGAACATATTCATTACTTCAATGAAAGTCTGGAGGAAA
>CAIWRR010000216.1 GCA_903915125.1 Candidatus Firestoneibacteriota bacterium
CGGACTGCTGGGAATGGCCTCCCATTCGGCTGAAGAACTTCAAGAAATGCTCAAAAAGCCGGACCATCCTGATATCTCACAGCTCTTTGAAGCCATAATTAATCATATACCGCCCCCCGAAGTTGAGTTAAATGACTCTTTCGCGATGCAGGTGCTGGCGCTCGCCTACGATAATTACAAGGGACGCATCGGCATCGGCAAAGTTAAGTTCGGCAAGGTAATAGTAGACAGCAATCTTATGCTGATCAAGGCGGACGGCACAAAAACCATCGCGAAGATCACCAGCCTGCAGATGTATGAAGGACTGAAACAGATAGACGTGAAAGAAGCTGTTGCCGGAGATATAGTGGCGATTGGCGGATTTGACGATATCCATATCGGTGATACAGTTACTGATCCGGAGAACCCGAAGGCCCTGCCGCCTGTTGAGATAGAACCCCCGACCATAAAGATGACTTTCGGGGTAAACTCAGCCCCCGGCGCCGGCAAAGAAGGAAAATTTCTTACCTCCAGGCATATACGCGACCGGCTGGTAAAAGAACTTGAAACAAATGTCGCCCTAAAAGTTGACGGGCTTGACGACGGCACCGACACCTTCCTCGTCTCAGGGCGCGGCGAGCTTCACCTGGCAGTGCTGATAGAAACTATGAGGCGCGAGGGCTTCTGTCTTGAAGTAGGACAGCCTCAGGTTATCTATCACGAAAAAGACGGCGTTACGCTTGAACCTTACGAAAACATCTTCATAGATGTTCCCAAGGATTACCAGGGCATTGTAATCGAGGAGCTCGGCAAGCGCGGGGGAGAAATGCGCCACCTTGACGCAACTCAGAGCGGCGATGTTCACGCGGAATACCTGATACCGACACGCGGCCTTTTGGGGCTAAAGAACCTTTTGATGACGCGAACGCGCGGCACGGTTATTATCAACAACCTTTTCAACTCTTACAAACCGGTGCACGAAATAGACCTGCGCGATAACGCCCACGGTTCTCTAATCTGCAATGAACCGGGCATTTCAAACCCTTACGGGCTTGATAACTGCCAGGATCGCGGTGTGCTCTTTATTGGCGCCGGTGTTCCGGTCTATGAGGGCATGGTTGTCGGAAAACATTCTTTAGACTCTGACCTTGAGATAAACGCCTGCAAAATAAAGCATAAATCAAACCAGAGGTCTGTAGGCGCGTCAGACCCTGTTGTGCTGGTTCCGCCGATACAGGTAACTCTAGACTTCGCGCTTGAATATGTCGGGCCGGATGAACTCGTTGATATTACGCCGACCAACATACGCATCCGCAAGAAGATACTGGCTTCAGTAGACAGAAGAAGGCAGAGGCGGGTGGATAACAGGATATAGCCAAAATTCGAAGGGGCAAATTCGAAATTCGAAACAAAAACAAAGCAAACCGCATGGAGTGCCTCGTAAGACCGGATGCTCAGAAGGTCAGAGGCTCGGATGCTCGGACGCTGGATTGAAGAAGACAGAGGACAGTGGACTGAGGACCGATATATCTCGAACCCTTTATTCCAGCAACAGAACAGGTGTCTGTCCCATTTTCGTCATGTAAGAGCTTTTAGATTGCGCCGGCCGGCGCGCCATGTTGCATCGTCAATGACGATGCACTCCATAATCCTTGAGTCCTTGAACAAAGAGGAAGACCCTTTTTATTGTAGGCTGGTCCATTTATTCCAGTAAAAGAAATAGTGTCTGGCCCATTTATTTACGGCTTTACTCTTTCCTTGAAAACACCTCTATTTGCCTATATAATTGCTCCTGGACACAATTTATTCAAGGAGCAAGATGAGCGAGATAAAATTTGGAACTGACGGGTGGCGCGGGATAATATCGGAAAACTTCACCTTTGCCAATGTACGGATAGTCGCGCAGGCAACGGCGGATTATTTCAAAACACTGAAACACAAGAATAAAAACATCATAGTCGGCTACGATATGCGCTATATGTCGGAAAAGTACGCGGAAATTTCCGCTAAAGTGCTTGCAGGCAACGGATTCTCC
>CAIWRR010000217.1 GCA_903915125.1 Candidatus Firestoneibacteriota bacterium
CGGCTGCTCTACCAGCTGAGCTAATGGCCCAATAAATACGATTACTGATTACTTATTGCTAATTACTAATTGCCAATTAAAACAAGCAAAACAAGAAGAAAATTATAATACAACCAACGGAAGAAATCAAGGACATTAAGCTCTTAATCAGCAATCAGCAACCAATAATCAGCAATCAGTAATCAGTAATCAGCAATTGCTCTTAAATGGGCCCGAGAGGACTCGAACCTCCAGCCTACTGCTTAGAAGGCAGTTGCTCTATCCAGATGAGCTACGGGCCCGTAAATTACGGTATTATTCGTCGTTTAAGAATTCGCTGATCTCTTTTTCTTTTGTGCTTGCCAGCTGTCTGAGTTTTTTGAGAGCCCTCAGCTCGATCTGCCTGACTCTCTCGCGGCTAATCTTATATATTTTGCCGGTCTCGGCAAGACTGTGCGGCATTCCGTTCTTAAGTCCAAACCTTAGTTCAAGCACGCGGCTCTCTCTCTTATTCAACATGCCAAGCAGCTTATCAATTTTTTCCGTCTGCATCAATGTCATATGCGCTTCCGACGGCGTAATTGAGTTGCGGTCTTCTATTATATCTTCTATTCGCCTTTTGTCGTTCTCATCCGGGCTGTAAATATCCAGAGAAATAGGCATCTCTGAGATCTCAATTATCTTTCTCGCCTTATCAACAGTGAGCTTCAGCTTCCTGGCAACTTCTTCAATTGTCGGCTCTCTTCCCGATTTCTGGGCTGTGGTTGTTGTAAGTTTTATGTACTTGTTAAGAAGCTCGATTATGTGGGCCGGAAGATGAATGGACCTTCCCTGGCTCGAGAGCGCCCTGATGATATACTGCTTAATCCACCAGGTTGCGTAGGTCGAAAACCTGAATCCTTTTGAAATCTTGAATTTCTCGACAGCCTTAATAAGACCGAGATTGCCTTCTTCGATCAGGTCCATTATGGAAACGCTGAACCTTGTATACCTCTTCGCGATACTGACAACCAGCCTGAGGTTTGAATTAATTATCAGCTTTTTTGCCTGCCTGTCCTTCATTCCTTTACGAAAGAGGCGCTTTTCGTCTTCTTGTGTAAGCAAAGGAAACTTGCCTATCTCGCTTAGATAGATTTTCAGGATATCTCCGGCAAAAGGCCGGTTCTTGCTGAGCTGAATTTGAACGGTTTTCTTTCTCATTTTAATATTTTATTGAGAACCCCTTGACGGATAACGGCGCCGTCTTCCACTCGGTATCAACGGAAAGAACTCTGCCGAGCGGCGGCCCCTTTTCAAGTTCCGCTAAAAACTTTTCCACGGCCGCTTTGCCGCCGGAGACCATCACTTTCACGCTCCTGCCGTCCGCCATATTCATCACATAGCCGCAAAGATCGAGTGCCAGCGCTTCTTTCTGCGCGAAATACCTGTAACCCACGCCCTGCACAAGGCCGGAAACCGTTATTTCCGCGCAAACTTCAGCGGTCATATCAAACCATTAAGACTGAAGTTAAATACTTCCGTGTAGGAGATTCCAAATATTACGGATGAGTCAATAATATCGTTAAGATACAGATTCCGGGATATACGCCTGAGCCCCTTGATATAGAGGTCAAAGTTTACATTCGTGGAAAGTCTTAGCCTGCCCCCCACATTGAAATCCAAACCATCATACTCAAACATCGCGTCAAGGACAGGGTGCACAGGATAAGAAAGCCCCGCAAAGAACCAGTTGAATCTGTTATTTCCGGTGCCGGCAACCAGCTTCAACCCGCCGAGTTCAGGGAAAGTCCTATCCACAGCGGCATAAAGATTGTTTCCCTCAAAACCCGCGCCGAGATTAAACCCAACCGCTTTTTCTTCCAGCAGGCGCGCCTTAAAATTATAAGACAGTTTTTTGGCAATGACATCAAGACTCGTCGTGCTGTCAAAATCCGTCTTTACTCCCAGTTCAAATAGCGAAAAGAAACCGTAGGAATATTTAAGCTGATACCTGTGCAGGGAGAATGTTTGCTCATTTGAAGAAAGAATGCTTCCGGACGGGATATTCATAAGCCCCGTGGGCCCGTTATAGGACCCGGAGGCTCCGGATCCGGCGAAAAGCGCGCCGGCCGTCACAAACACAAAAATAAAAATCGGGGCGATCCGATTTGAACGGACGACCCCCTGGTCCCGAACCAGGTGCTCTAGCCACCTGAGCCACGCCCCGATGTGTTTGACGGTCATTTTCGAAGATTCTCAATGAACTTCAAGCCGGCCATTGCCGGATGATTTGTAAGGTCAAATTGGAGCGGAGTAACTGATATTCTGTTGTTCTTAATCGCCTCAAAATCCGTGCCGCCCTCCATTAATGCCGAAGGCTCCTTGCCGCCAAGCCAGTAATACGTCCTGCCGCGCGGATCTATCCTTTTCAGAAACATGTCCCGGTAAACCCGCTTGCCCTGCCTGCAGACACTTATTCCTTTTATGCGCGCCCTTTCTACGTTAGGTATATTCACGTTCAGAAAAGTATTCTTAGGAAGTCCTTCCGCCAGTACTTTCAGGCAAAGCGCTTTTAAGAAAACCGCGCCGCTCCTGTATTTCGGGTCCTTTCTTGCCCCAATTGATACCGCGATTGACGGTATTCCAAGGAGCGTTCCTTCCAGAGCCGCGCTCACAGTCCCGGAGTAAGTTACATCATCCCCAAGATTGGGCCCGTTGTTTATGCCGGAAACCAAAAGATCCGGACGGTTCTTCTTCATGAAACCATAATATCCAAACATTACGCAGTCTGTCGGAGTACCGTCGACTGACGCCTCTCTATTATTGATAAAATTAACCCTAAGCGGGTGATTAAATGTAATTGAGTGGGCAGCCGCGCTTCTTTCTCCTGCCGGAGCTACAATGTAAACATTTCCTATCGCCGAAAGCATTGAAGCCAGCGCCCTGATGCCGGGGGCGTTTATCCCATCATCATTAGTTATCAGTATCCTGGGCGCCATGTGTTAATGAGCCTCCGCGGCATGAAAACTTTTCAGCATAATCCCGAGATTACATTGCCGGCCTTTACAAAAACAAAACAAATGCCGCGGTATACTTCGGCACAAGCACTATAAAATACCATATTGCCCAGAGGTTTTCAACAGCATAATGGAGGAAAGAACAGGAAGGCGCTTTCATTTCTTGGTCGGGGCGATCCGACTTGAACGGACGACCACTCGCACCCCAAGCGAGTGCGCTAGCCACCTGCGCCACGCCCCGACAAGCGAACCATTTAAAAGGGTTACTGCAAATTATTCCAGTATGCGGCGCATATGACCCGCCGCAAAAAGAGGATTGATTCTATCACAAAAACAAAGCTTCTTTCAACCGCAGAATTCTGCGGCTGCCGGAGCTAGGAGTCTATGGATTCTCTGAGACTCTCAATTTTCTTCTTTAAATTTTTCACGGTTGCGATGAACTCCGCTTCTTTGAAGTTTATTTCCAACTGTGAAGGATCTTTCCCTGCCTCTTTGAGCTCCTTGAGCCTGTTCTTTGCCCCTGCGATGGTAAACTTTTCGGCATACAGAAGTTTTTTTATAAGAAGCACCATCTCCACGTCCTTCTTCCTGTACGACCGCTGCCCGCCCATACTGCGGACCGGCTTCAAGAATTTAAACTGTTTTTCCCAATAGCGGAGAATATACGATTTCACCTGGGTGATCCCGCTCACCTCGCTGATTGTGAAAAACAACTTGTCCGGTATTACGGCCTCGGACGGACTCTGCGCCTCATTATTTTCGTTCATCTGCGCTCACCCCTTTCTCGATGCGTTTCTTGAGCATCTCGCTTGACCTGAAAGCCGGGACCCTCTTGGCCGGGATAAGGACCTTCTCCCCTGTTTTGGGATTGCGCCCCACCCTTTCCTTTTTTTCCCTTATTATAAAAGTTCCAAACCCGCTTATTTGAACTTTCTCGCCGCTTTTTATTGAACCGACTATACAGTCGATAAAGGTCTGAACCGTCTTTTTCGCAACCTTCCCGTTTACGCCCAGCCCAATCACATTCTTTACGAGTTCAAACTTTGTCACCGTCATTGCACTTCCTCCCGCTTGAGTTTACGTCCCATCAAAGCTTTTACGGCGCCAGACGGAGACGCTCCCTTAAAGAGTATCCTGTACATCTCGCTTACGATGGGCATTTCTACGCCGAGTTTTTTGGCCAGTCTGTGGCAGGAATCAGCCGTGGTAACACCCTCAGCAACCATCTTCATGGAATCCAGTATCGCCGGAAGTTTTTCGCCTTTGCCGAGCCGCTCGCCTACGGACCGGTTTCTGCTGTGCCTGCTCATGCAGGTTACTATGAGATCTCCGGTTCCGGATAACCCGTTCAAGGTTTCAGGCTTAGCGCCAAGTTTTCTGCCGAGTCTCTTCATCTCTGCCAAACCCCTGGTCATCAGAGCGGCTGTAGTATTGTCCCCCAAGCCCATGCCGTCAAGAACTCCCTTGGCAATAGCTATGACATTCTTTACGGCTCCGCCGAGTTCTACCCCTATAACATCATTCGAGGCATAGACACGAAAATAGGGCCCGGAAAACAATTTCTGCAGGGTCTCCGCTGTTTTTACATTCTTTGCGGCTAATACAACCGCCGTAGGTGTTTTTCGTCCGACCTCTTCCGCATGGCTCGGTCCGGAAAGAACCGCGACCTCAAACTTTTTCCCGAACCGGCCGTAAATAAGCTGGGACATTCTGTTGAGCGTTGTCCTGTCAATTCCTTTTATCGCGCTTACAAATACCGCGCCCTTCCGAAGCAAGCGCTCGTCCATCAACTTCAACACGCCGGGAAGGTGTTTTGAAGGCACGGCGAAAAGGATTATGTCCGAACCTTTCAGGGCTTCGGGAAGCGAAGAAGTTATTGCTATCCCCTCAGGTATTTTTACTCCCGGCAGGAAGGTTCTATTTTCTCTGTCTTGCCGGAGTTTTGCCGCGTATTCAGGGAAATGTTCGTATAAGGAGACTTCATTGCCGTTCTCCGAAAGCAGCACCGCAAGCGCTGTGCCCCAGCCTCCCGCTCCTATGACCCCTATTTTTTTCGCCATAACCTGTTCTCTTTGCCGTCCAGCAGTCTCTTAATATTGCTTCTGTGTGTGTAGAAAACCAGCAGTGAAATGATCGTTCCTATAATCTTTATGGACAACACAACATCCAGGATGCGCGTAAAATCCAATCCAAAAGACTTTGCAAGAGGAAAAAACGGTGAAACCCAGAGAAAGACAGCCAGAGAAACGCCGGCGATTATGGAACCTAGGGACACGTAGCCGGTCAAGCCGAGCACGATCGAAAATACGATTGCCGAAAGAATTGTTTGGATAGGGGCAAGGGCAAGAAAGACCCCGAGACTCGTCGCCACACCTTTGCCGCCCTTGAAATCAAGGAAGACCGTCCAGTTATGTCCGGCTACGCAGGCAAGACCCGCTAACACAGGCGTGCTGCCCAGAGCTCCCGGAAATAGCATCTCGGGGATAAAAAATACCGGCAGGAAACCCTTAAGTATGTCTATAATAAGCACCGCGATGCCCGGAAGCGCGCCGAACACCCTAAAAACATTGGTTGCGCCGGTATTCTTACTTCCTTCCAGCCTGATATCCTTTTTAAAGAATATTTTTCCGACGAGAAACCCCGTGGGAATGGCTCCTAAGAAGTAAGAGACAAAGATCAAGATGCTGAGCTTGAAGAGATTATCCAAAGCGCTTTATCCCCTTCCACGTATAGTCTATCAAAGCAAAACCTGCAATGACTACAGTGGCAATAATTGTTCCGTGTATGAAGTGCTTCATAAACTCCGGCTCCGTATTGAAGAAAGGCGTCAGAAGAAGCACTATTACAAGAAAGCTTTCGAAGAAATTCGCCAGCTTCCCGAATATGCTCGGTTCAACCCTGGTATTTGAAGTCATAATATAGACAAGCACCCAACCAACTATTAAAATGGCATCTTTACTGATTATTACGGTAACCACCCAGGGCTGCACAATTTCCGGGTTTTTCCAGGCAAGCAGGAGCAGGGCGACATTCACCAGAATTTTATCTGCAAGCGGGTCAAGAATGGAACCCAGAATCGTCCTTGATTTCTTCATCCTAGCAATGAGTCCGTCAAGTACATCCGTTATGATTGCGGCTATGAATATGACTGCCGCCATGCCGGTATGGTCGGTTAAATAGGCTAACGCAAAGAGCGGAACTCCAAGAATTCTCGCAAAAGTCAGTATGTTTGGAACAGTTATTGTTTTCATTCCTCTCTAATATAGCTGAGCATATTTACATTCTCAACATCAATTACTGCAATGACATTTTATAGAATTAAAAGCACTAGACGATGAGCCCTGGCCTAAAGTCCGGCGTGTCTCTGCCGCAGTGTAAACTTTATTCGTGCCAAATTTCCGCCGGAGGCGCGTGTACGCAGGCTGTTTGGCGTAGATCCGCCTTTGGCGGACATCCCTTATCGCCATGAATGGCTGGTCTCCTTTGGCACAAGCGCATAGAGACAAAACAAACGTATTGACTTAACGCTAAAATAATAACACCTTGCTAGCTTTTTGTCAATAAGTCGTTATACACTAAAGATATTTTTGCTGTCAGAAGATCGAGATTCCTTTTGTTTAAAGCAGAGACCGGTACCGGGCTATCCAATCCATTAGAAAGCCTGGCAATTTTAACATTGTCAAGCAAGTCTATTTTGTTTAGGATTGTTATTCTTGGTTTATCAAGAATATTCAATGCTTTCAGCTCGTTGTAAACTGTCTGATTCTGTATCTCAAGATCATTTTTTGACCCGTCAAGGACAATAAGCAGAACATCAGCATACTTGGTCTCTTCAAGCGTTGCACGAAAAGCTGCTATCAGGCTGGCCGGAAGATTCCTTATGAAACCGACAGTATCAGTCAGCAAAATCTCCACTCCGCTTTCCAGCCTTAACTTCCTTGTAGTGGTATCAAGCGTTGAAAAAAGCTTGTTTTCCGCGAGTACGCCTGCCTTAGTTAAAGCATTCAGCAGGGTAGATTTGCCGGAATTGGTATAGCCAACAAGCGCGCCCGAAAGGAAACCCTTGGACTTTCTTCCTTCGCGAATAATGGCTCTCTGGGTTCTTACATGCTCCAGCTTGCTCTTAAGCAGATCCATTCTGTTACGGACAGCCCTTCTGTCAGTTTCCAGCTTTGTTTCCCCCGGCCCTACCGTGCCTATTCCGCCTCCGGTCTGAGAAAAAGAAGCGCCTCTGCCTGAAAGCCTCGGGTATAGGTATGACAGCTGGGCAAGCTCCACCTGCAGCTTGCCTTCATTTGTCCTTGCATGTTTAGCGAAGATATCAAGTATAAGCGTGCACCTGTCAACTATCTTTAACCCGGTAATATCCTCAAGATTCCTCTGTTGGTTTGCCTTTAAGTTATGATTAAATATTATTGTTCCAGCCTTAAGCCCTTTGGCGAGAACAGAAATCTCTTCGACTTTTCCGCTGCCAATAAAAGTTACAGGGTTAGGCGTTTCCCTATTCTGAACACAAGTACCGACAGTCACGCCGCCGGCTGTCGAAGCAAGCTCCTGCAGTTCTTCGTAGGCATCCTGCGTCTCCGTATTCAAACCGGCAAGAATAACTCTTTCCATTTAAACCCCCGTGTTCGAGCGGATATCATTATAAATATGAAGAGCCGCATCCTTTGGATTGCGGTTATCTACCCAAACGTACCTCTTGTCATTCCTAAACCAGGTAAACTGTCTTTTTGCATAGTTCCTGGTAAGCAGTTTTATCTCTTCCACAGCAGACTTAATGTCACTTCTCCCATCAACAACGTCGCGCATCTGCTTGTATCCCAGGGATTTTAAAGCGTCTACGTTTCCGGCTCCGTACTGTCTTATCAGCGATTCTGTCTCGCGCAGCAACCCGGCGCTTATCATTGCATCAACCCTGGATTCCACCCTTCCGTAAAGTTCGTCCCTAGGTATTGACATCGCATAAAATAGAGTTTTTCCCGCTTTGACGGCGGGAGCTGTGCAGTTCCTGAGAGCTGTTATGGTTTTGCCTGTCCCCCGAAAGACTTCAAGCGCCCGTATTATGCGAGAGGCGTCGTTATTGTGTATCTTTGCCGCAGCCTCAGGGTCTATTCCTGCCAGTTCACTGTGCAGAGCGGCGTTGCCTCTGCTCCCCAGCTCAGTTTCAAGCTCCTTCCTGACTTCTGGCGGTATCACCGGACTCTCAAATATCCCGTCAACAACCGCCTTAATATAGAGCCCTGTACCGCCTGTCAACACCGGCAGTCTACCAGAAGCAGAAACACGCAATATTTCCTCGCGCGCGAGCTTAGCGTAAGCAAAAGCATTTATGCGCCGGTCAGGACTTAGCACTCCAAGCAAACTGTGAGGCGCCATAGCGAGCAGTTCCGGCCCTGGCTTTGAAGAACCTATTTCCATTCCTTCATAGATTTGGACGGAATCTGCGGAAATCACTGTCCCTCCGGCAAGCGCGGCAAGCCTTGCGGCTGTCTCGCTCTTTCCGGAAGCGGTAGGGCCGCCCAGGATAATCAGAAGGTCAGGTACGGCTGAATTTTTTGTCGATTTCATCAAATTTTAGGCGGAAAATTCCGGGTCGCCCATGCGGGCAGTAAGGAGTGTCTGCCTCTCCAAAATCAAGGAGAAGCCTGTTTATCTCCTCAATAGTTATGGCATCGCCCCATCTGAACGCGGAATGGCAGGCAACGCTCTTAATTATTTCATCCCTCAAGTCAACAGCCTGTTTTACGGAGGAAAATTCCGATATCTCATTCGCCAGTTCTTCGATAAGACTCTCCGGGTTTACACGGCTTATGAGCAGCGGCACACCGCGAATAACCAGGGTATTTTTCCCGAAGACCTCAAGATCAAAACCCAGGGAAGTGAGCGCCTCAAGGTGCTTTTTAAGGAAATTAAATTTTACAGGCGTAAGCTCAAAACTGACAGGCACCAGCAGTGCCTGGGTTGCGTCTTTCCCTGACCTTTTTCTGAATTTTTCGTAGAGAACTTTCTCATGAGCAACATGCTGGTCAATGACACATATTCCGTCTTCTTCTATTGCAACAATATATCTGTTCTTGACCTGCCCGAGCGGCCTCATTTTCAGGCTTTGTGATAATCCCGGCAAGTGTTCCTCCGCCGGGGGACGCGCGCTTTCAGGTTCAGCAACGGCAAAACCGGGCAGATTCCCCGCAGACGCGCTCAGCGGATCGTAATTTTCTCCGGCAACGCTTTGACCAAACCCCATACTCATCTCGGGAACGGGTTTATGCAGAACAAGCGCCTGTTTTACCGCCGAAGCCGCCACATCGTGAACCACGCTGCCATTAACAAACTTAATTTCTTTTTTCGCGGGATGCACGTTTACATCAACAAGTTCAGGGGCTATCTCAATAAAAAGAAAACAAACAGGGTGCCTTCCGGAAGGAATCATCGCCCCGAACCCTGACGCGACGGCATGGCTCACCGTGCGGTCGCTTACCACGCGCCCGTTCACATAGACATACTGCCAGTTACGCTGGTTCTTGTTGAAATCCGGTTTCCCCACATACCCTTTAATTTTAACCTCTGCCTGTACGGAGTTAACTTCTACAAGGGCCTTTATAAGCTCTCCTCCAAAGGCCTGATAGAGCCTCTCTTTCAGATCAGCGGCCTTTTTGAGGTCAAGCACTTTGCGCCCGTCCTCCTCAAGCAGGAAAGAAACACCCGGATAGGCCACCGCAATCTTAAGCATAAAATCATAGATATGGGCATTTTCCGTATCGGCGCTCTTCAGGAATTTTAACCTGACAGGAACATTGTAAAAAAGCCCGCGCGCTTCTACTTTAGTGCCTTTCGTACCGGCAATCTCGGAAATATTCTTCCCTGCCTTGTCAATTTCAAGGACATACGCGTCCCCGCCCCTTCCGCTCGTTATCTTCAATTTCGATACCGCCGCGATGGACGAGAGCGCTTCTCCGCGGAAACCGAGGCTCTTTATGCTGTAAACATCGTCAACCCGCGAGATTTTGCTTGTTGTATATCTTTCGGTGCAGATGGAGAGATCGTTTCTGCTCATTCCCGACCCGTTGTCTTTGACCAGGATCAGTTTGCGCCCACCTGCCTCTATCTTAACTTCAACAGAAGAAGCCCCCGCATCCAGGGAGTTTTCGACAAGTTCCTTCACAACGGACGCAGGCCGTTCAATAACCTCTCCTGCGAATATTTTTTCCACAACTTCCTGGGAGAGCTGTTTTATCCTGTCGGTCATTTTACCGGAGCCATCCTCTTGTGCCAGTCCGTCGCCTGTTCATAAGCGTAAGCCGCGCGGAGCATTGCCGCTTCCTCAAAAGGCTTGCCGATCAGCTGCAGCCCCAGAGGCAGCCCGCCGGCAGAGAAACCGCAGGGAACCGATACCCCGGGGACTCCGGCAAGGTTTACGGAGATAGTGAAGATATCCGAAAGGTACATCTGGATGGGATCCGAAACCTTCTCCCCGATCTTAAACGCGGGAGTCGGCGTTGTCGGCGTAAGTATCAGGTCAAAATTCTTGAAAACATTCTCAAAGTCCCTCTTAATAAGCGTCCTTACCTTCTGCGCCTTGAGGTAATACGCGTCATAGTAGCCGGCGCTTAAAACGTAAGTGCCGAGCATTATCCTGCGCTTCACCTCGGAACCGAAACCTTTCCCCCGGGTCTTATTGTACATATCGCGCAGATTCTTAGCGTCCTTATCGCGGAAGCCGTAGTGGACGCCGTCATAGCGGGCCAGGTTTGAACTTGCCTCGGCCGTCGCTATTATGTAATAGACAGCCAGGCAGTAATCGGTGTGAGGCAGGCTTACTTTCTCAACTTTCGCGCCGAGTTTTTCAAATACTTTCGCCGCTTCAAGGACTGATTTCACCCCTTCGGCAGACGGGTCTTTTTCAAAATATTCGGACGGCAGGCCGATCCTCATGCCCTTGACGCCGTCTTTGAGTCCCGCAGTGTGATCAGCCGAGTCCCTGTTGATAGAAGTTGAATCTTTAGGATCATATCCTGAGACAGCGTTCATAAGGAGCGCGCAATCTTCCGTGTTCCTCGCAAAAGGGCCTATCTGATCAAGAGAAGAAGCAAAAGCCACAAGGCCGAACCTTGAAACCCTGCCATATGTCGGCTTCAAACCGACAATACCGCAGCAGGCCGCCGGCTGGCGTATGGAGCCGCCCGTATCTGAGCCGAGCGCCAGCGGAGCCTGTCTTGAAGCTACAGCCGCTGCTGACCCGCCGGAAGAACCGCCGGGTATCCGTGAACTGTCCCAGGGATTGGTTGTCGTGTGAAAGGCCGAATTTTCCGTTGAGGAACCCATCGCAAACTCGTCCATATTGCACTTGCCAAGGAAGACAACGCCCTGCGCTTTTAGCCTTTCAATTACCGTCGCGTCATACGGCGCGGTAAAATCCTCAAGGATCTTTGACGCGCACGTCGTCTTTGAGCCTTTGAGGCACATATTATCTTTTATTGCCACGGGGACGCCGTAGAGCGGACCGGACTTGCCTGAGGCGAGTTCCGCGTCCCTCTGCTCCGCTTCTTTCAGCGCAGAAGTATTAACCGAGAGAAAGCTTTTTACGGTGCCGTCGGTTTCTTCAATCCTTTTCAGGAAAGCGGAAGTTGCCTCTTTCGAGCTGAGTTTTTTTGCCTTTATTGCCGTTGCCAGTTCAAAGGCCGAAAGGTTTACTATATCCATGTTTACTCCATTATTTTTGGTATTTTAAAGAAGCCCATGTCTTTTTCCGGAGCGTTAGACAGAGCCTGCTCCTGGGTAAAAGAGGGCTTTTCTTCATCTTCCCGCATTACATTGCTTACCGGCACAACAGAGTAAGTAGGTTCTACCCCGTCGGTGTTAAGTTCTCCCAGTTTCTCGACGAATTGGAGTATATCACCAAGCTGTTTTGTCAGCATTTCCTTCTCGGCTTCCGAGAATTCCAGCTGGGCGAGTTTCGCCACATGCTCGACTTCCTTTTTTGTAATCATTTGTTTTTCCTCCGGCGCGATATTTCAGGCTATTTTTTCCTTCCAGAAGTTTAACTATTTTCCGCAAAGCATCCTTCTTTCCGAATCCACCCGATTTTGTGACTACCCAGGTCTTGCCGGGCCGTGTTCGAAGCAGCGGTATACCGGGGGCAACCTCTCCCTCAAGGATGAAACCTCTCATTGAATATTCCAGGGAAGCGCCCTCAGCGGTGGCTCCTCCGGTAAAGAAAAAGGCGTCCTTCTGAGACTTCGCCCCAAATTGTTCCGCTATCGAGGCCAGTCCCCTGCCAATAAGCTCGGCTGCGGCAGCGGCGCCCTTGGCACGGGTCAGCGATTTTATATATCCGTCCGTTCTTTTTCCGCTGCGAAGGACTACAACGAAGTTACCTGAGATATCAGTCTTTTTCATTGACGAAGCGCTGTATTTTGTTTCTTTTCGTCTAAAATCAGCCGAAACGTCTTCGCCATCCACAAACACGCATTTTATTCTTTCGTGGGACCTGAGATACTCCAGTTGTTCGGTCGTGACCGGATTTTGGCTTCCGATAATGCCAACAACGCGGGTTTTTTTGCGCCTCGCAGCCGCCTTTTTCCTGCCTTCCTTTCCCGCCAGCTCTTTTGAGAGTGCCGAGGCCCCGCAGATAATTCTGCAGTCGAGTATCGAGCGCGCTACCGTCCTGACATCCCTGTCGTTGGCGCAATCAAAAACCAGAATCCTGGCGCCGCCTTTAAGCAGCTTATCTTTCTCGCAAAGCACTGCCGCGATTCCTTTGCGTATTTTACTAAGCGTTATAATCCCGGAACACAGCTTTGTTCCTTCACCGAGAACCTTCCGAATACCGGAACTTCTCACCGGGTTTAACGGGTCTTTCGCGAAAGCGGTTTCAGTTACCCTCTTTCCCCACACATATTGCTCGCCGTTCTTTGTAATCCTGCCGGCCTCAGGATAGGCCATGCACACCGCAGCATAATCTTTCGGGCGGCGCGCAAGCACGGAATTAATAACGGCTCCCGGATAGCCCCTCAGAGTGGAATCAAATTTTAAATATATACGCTCAGTGCCTGCCGAAAATAGGCGGGCTGCGATTTCTTCCGTTACCCTGCCTGCTTCAACAGCTCCCTTCTGCCTTGTACCGGAATCAACTATCAGAATTCCTTTGAATTTTTCCGCGGCGCGCAGATCTTTTTTAAATACGCCCTTCTGATAGATAAGCGTCTCCGCCGAAAGCCCTTTCCTCAAGAATTGCAGGCCGTTCTCGTTCGCTCCCGTCAGGTCATCCGCTATGACAGCGAATCTGTTCATTCTATTACGTACACCTTCAGGTAGCGAGGGCTGTAGACCGAAGATTCTTTGTAAGTTTCAAAACAGAGATCTATCGCTTTGTTCTTTATGCCGCTCCCCTCATCTCCAGCGATAGCGAAGCCGTATGTCGGAATATAGAGCTTCGTGCCGAAGGGGATAACTCTTTTATCCACAGCCACGACTCCGTAGCCCGCTTTCATCCCGCTCGCGGTTATACCTTCCGCAAAAACGCCGCAGTCTTCCGGCCCGGGGTAATAGCCTGTAGCGTGCATCGTGAGCGTCCGAACGACCCGCATTTTTTTCCTTGGCATAACAGATACGCGCTTCGGCGCGCCTGTGCCTACAACCACCAAATCATCCCTGGGTTTCTTTTCAGAAGTTATATAGTGAAGTTTTCTCCAGACCTCTTTGTCATTATGGTAGAGAACTTTGTACTGCTTCTCGATATATCCTGGCCTTCCGCCCTCCAGTACGATTGTCTCATCTTTGTTCAGCTTGGAGTCATAGATGTGAGTAGTGCCGTATGTTTGCACGTTTCTGACTTTGACGAACGATTCCCGGACCCTGATTATGTTAATATTCATGCCATCCGTGACTTTCGTATTGAGTGAAGGCGTTACAATATCCATTGAGTCAAGAAGGATTCCAGCCGATTTCAGCGTCTCGTAAACCGTCTGGTTATTAACTTTTGCCTGAACGGTTTTGTTGTCGGCAATAATAACGCATTTGCCGTTATAAGGCGTGAAATAGATGCTTCCGGTAAACATCAGCACCGCGGCAACGGCTATGCCAAACAAAAGTTTTTTCATATCACCCTACCCTTCCGAACTCTCTGACTCTATATTTGACTCCCAATTCCTTCTCCGCGACTTCTTTGCAGCGCTCCACATCAACACCCGGCACCGTTACAAAAGTAACCGTCACGTCATTGATATGTTTCTTCGCGTCAAGCACGAAGTCTTTAACTCCCGCGTAAGCGCTCTCGCCAAACTGGGAACAGCACATCTTTTGGTAGCAGCCGCCGTCCTGCGAGTTCAAACTCACTGAAACCGCATCCACCGAATCGGCAAGCTCGGCGGCAACCTGCCTTCGGTGCAGCAGGTTTGCCTGCCCGTTAGTATCTATCCTGGTTTTCCCGCCATACTGCTTAACCCAGGCGCTTATTTCTTTAACCGCTGAGAGCCTGATAAGCGGCTCACCGTACCCGCAAAAAACCACTTCGCGGTATTTTTTAGGATCCCCTATCGCGCTAATTACCTCTGCAGCCGTAGGTTCTTTCTTCAGGCGCAGGTTGTGTCCTTTTACAAAATCAGTGCCGTTCCTGACACAGAAAGTGCAGTGATTTGAACACCTGTTTGTTATGTTCAAATAGAGCTGGTCCCGTATCTCATAGGCAATCTTTCCCTGCGTCTTTATTCCTACGCCGAAGAGATACCCTGCATTTGAAGTGGAGGCCGTTTCAATCTCTGAAAGGGGCCTGCCGAGAACTTCGGCAACTTTTTGCGCTATCTCCACGATATTTGCCGGTTCGTTTCTCTTGCCTCGCACCGTTTTTGGCGCAAGGTACGGGCAGTCTGTCTCAAGAAGCAGCCTTGAAAGCGGGATGCCTTTTACGCCTTCCCTCAGCGCTTCCGCTTTGGGAAAAGTCACCGCGCCGCCGACCGCAACATAGAAGCCGAGTCTCAGCGCTTCGTCGCGCATCTTCACGCTTCCGTTGAAGCAATGAAGAACGCCGCCGCATTCCTGGGCATTTTCGCCGCGCAGTACTTCTATGCAGTCTTCATCGGCTTCCCGGCTGTGAAGGATTATCGGGAGCGCAAGTTTTTTCGCGAACTCAATACAGCGTCTAAACACTTTTTTTTGCGTCTCAACCGGAACCTGATTATTGTAACAATCCAAACCTGTCTCGCCAATGGCCACCGCTTTAGCGCGCGAGGACAGGCGCTTAACCTCATCAAAATCCGCCTCTACAGCCTGCGCCGCATGGTGCGGGTGAATTCCGGCAGCAAAGTAGACCGCGGGATATTTATCCGCGAGATCAGCTACAGCAGCATTATCTTTTGGATTTGAGCCCGCATTTACAATGTAGCGGACGCCGGCTGCTTCAGCCTTTTTTATTACCTCGTCACGATCTCCGTTGTACGCCTGATCATCAAGATGGGCATGAGAGTCAGTGAACATATCGGTTAATAAACCGCTGCTGCCGGTATAAACAGGTCAGCCCTTATTTTATTTTGCATTGGTTTTATCCTTGGGAAACAATACCGCGCCTTTCTTTATAACCGTGCCTGGCGCAAGAACTCCCCAGCCGGCGAGTTTTTCATACCCTTGCCCTAGCTGGGCTTTCCCGTCAAGCCCCAGCTGTCCAAGGATCTTTTCACCGGTTTCCGGAATGAAAGGCGATACCAGCACGGCTGTTATTCTGATTGCTTCCGTCAGGACAGAGAAAACAGAATTTATTTTATCAGTCTTACCTTCTTTTGCCAGAACCCACGGCGCCGTCTTATCGACGTATTGATTAAGGAGTTTCACGAGTTCCCAGATGGTGTTAAGAGCGCCTGACAGATTAAAAGCCTCCATTTCCTCGGGAACTTTTTTGCAAATCTCCTGCGCTTTAGCTATTACGGCTTTGTCCTCCGCATCAAGCGTTCCTGGAGCAGGAACCTTCCCCTCGCAATATTTCTCGCACATCGTAAGGGTCCGGCTAACAAGATTGCCCAGCTCATTAGCCAGGTCAGCATCCCTCCGCTTAAGCAGGGCTTCCGTGGAGAAATCGCCGTCCTGGCCGAAGGTTGTTTCTCTGAGGAGGAAATACCGCGCAGCGTCTACTCCGGCTATCGCTATCAGTTCATCAATATTAATTACTTTGCCTCTTGATTTGCTGATTTTTTCCTTGTCAAAAGTCCACCAGCCGTGAGCAAAAACCCGGCGCGGCGTTTTTATGCCGGCCGACATAAGCATTGCGGGCCAAATCACAGAGTGGAACCATAAAATATCCTTTCCTACCAGGTGCACAGCCGGCCAGAATTTAGCGTAATTTTCTCCCGGATAATCAACGCCTGTGAGATAATTTGCGAGAGCATCAAACCAGACATAGGTAACATGTTTATTGTCGAACGGCAGGGGTATCCCCCAGCTGAAGCTCGTGCGCGAGATGGATAGGTCGTGAATCTCTTCCTTTAACCTGTTCTTTATTTCATTCATCCGGGTATGAGGCATTATGAAATGCGGAACGCGCTCGTAAAGTTCCAGAAGTTTTTCCCTGTACGCCGAAAGCTTGAAGAAATAGGTTTCTTCGGATATTAGCTCTGCTTTGGTCTTATGTATCCTGCAGCAACCGTCATCAAGTTCTTTCTCGGTATAATAGGCCTCACAGCCGGTGCAATAATTGCCCTCATACTTTCCGAGGTATATATCGCCGTTGGCAAAAGACTTGTTCAACATTTCAGTAACCACGGCATAATGCTCCGGTTCGGTTGTCCTGATAAAACGGGAATACCCTATGTTAAGTTTCTGCCAGGCGTCTTTAAACTTAGGAATAAGCTCGTTTACAAAATCCATAGTTTTTTTCTTATTCTTCTCTGCGGCCTGTTCTATCTTTCTCCCGTGCTCGTCCGTTCCCGTAAGAAAAAACACTTCCTCTCCGTTCAGTTTGTGCCAGCGAGCCAGCACATCGCAGGCAACTGTCGTGTAGGCGTGCCCGATATGCGGAATATCGTTCGGATAATAGATAGGCGTGGTTATGTAGAAAGTCCCTTTCACTGAACGGGCTCCTTCTTTTCGTTATTCTGCGCGCCTTGCGGCGCCAGCGGCGCTGAAGACTGTCCCGCCTGAGCGCTCGCGGGCCTTGCCAGCTGAGGCTTGTTTCTGTTATCAGGCCGCCTGTTATTGCGGTTGCGGTCGTTGTTTCCGCGGTTTCTATTGTCGTTGTTTGGCCTGCCCTGGTTCTGGCCTCCGTGCCTGCCGCCCTGGTTAGGATTAGACGGGTTTTGCCTGTTATCCGGCCTTCCGCCCCTGTTCTGACCAGGCCTGCCGTCCTGACGGCGAGAACTGTCCGGCCTGCGTTCCGCAGGAACCGCCGGAGCAGGAGCCTTGTCTTCCCAAACCGGTATTGTGACTTTCCCGGAAGGGTCTGAGCCTTCAGGAACATCCGCAAGAGCAGTGTTTATTGCTTCGGTCTTGGGTTTCTCTTCAACCGGTTTCGCGGTGCGGTTTTGCTCTTTCAACTGGCGGTACATTTCATGCTCATACGAAAGGCAGCACATCAGCCTCCCGCACATTCCGGATATTTTCGCGGGATTCAGCGGAAGGTTCTGCTCTTTCGCCATCTTGATTGTGACCGGGATAAAATCGCGAAGATGCGTCACGCAGCAGAGTTCTCTTCCGCAACAACCGTAGCCGCCGAGCATCTTGGCCTCGTCCCTGACACCTATCTGCCTCATGTCTATCCTGGTCTTCAAGGCGTAGGCAAGGTCCTTTACAAGCTCCCTGAAATCCACGCGCTTCTCGGCCGTGAAGTAAAATATTATCTTGGACCTGTCAAAAGTGTAATCTGCCTCAACAAGTTTCATTTCGAGTTTTTTTTCATTTATCTTTTCAAGGCATATCTTGTACGCTTCTTTTTCTTTCTCGACATTTTCTTTAAACTTCAGACCGTCTTCCGGCGCGGCAATCCTGTTGACCTTGTAGAAGTTAACATGCTTGTGGTCAGTTGCCAACTTTGGAGCGCGAGCGACCTGCCCGTACTCAGGGCCTTCAGAGGTATCCACTATTACATACTGCCCTTCTTCAGGGACAACAGAGTGGCATACGCAGTTATAAGTTTTGCACCGGTCGCGAAATCTGACCCCTGCAATAAGTCTTTCAATTCCCTCATCGGAGCGCCCGGGTGAAACAGCAGGCGCGGGAGCCGCAACGGCGGAATTTTGGATATTCTCAGCCGCGGGACGCGCCGCTTCCGGCGGAACCGATACCGCGGCCGGAGCCGCAATCGTAAGAGGCGACTCGACTGCAGGTTTTACTTCCAAAACAGGTTGTGCGGCTGGCGCCATGGGCACAGACCGCGCCGGAGGGACCTGCGATTGAGGCAGATGCGCCGGTTCGGCATCAGGCTTTTGTCCCGGCATATGCCATGCCGTATGATGCGAAGAACCAGTTGCGTCTCCGCCTTGTTTGTTAATGTCTTCCATCTATTTTCCTCCGCGAAAAATGAGATTCCCTGCCGAAAGATCGTAATTTATGGAATTTTTCAGCAGTCCTTTGAGCCTGTTGAAACCGCTCAGTATTCCGGCGGCGGCTTCCGCCGAGTAGATACCGGATAATTCTTTTATCAGAGCGTTCTTGTCTATATTTATTATACTGCCTGTCATTCCGCTATTAAAAATAAGCACGTCCCTAAAAATACTGACAAACATATCTGTTAAATGATTCCTGACATAAAGGGTCTTTTGCCCGTTTGTGGTCTTCTCTTCCGTCGCAGGACCTTCTCCGCCGTCTGCCTGCTCATCCGTCTCTTCAACTTCCTCTTCTTTAAATTTGCCGTATTTTTTGCCAAGGTCTTTCGTAACAAAAAACACTCCGTTTCTGGCAATATCGGCTACGAACCTAAAAGCCTCTTCCCTCAGCCCGAAAAGATCGTCTTCAGCAAAATTCACAGCCTTGCCGGGGCAACCCTCAGAACTGCGGGCAAGGAATTCAAGCTGAGGCCCTTCAAGGCCTTTGCGCTTCAGGATTGCAAGCGTATCCTCCCTGGAAAGCCCTTTAAAATCTATTCTCTGGCAGCGTGACCTTATAGTATCGCTAATCGCATGAATGTTCGACGCAATCAGTATTATCAGGGTCCCCGCGACGGGCTCTTCGAGCAACTTAAGCAGTGCATCGGACGCCTGCGCGTTCATTTTGTCCGCGTCATTAATAAGAACCGCGCGGTATTCGCATTGCGCGGCTTTTAACCCAACAAGTTCCTTCGCCGCCCTTATCTGTTCTATTTTAATAACTGCTTTGACAGGTTCTATCAGCGCCAGGTCAGGATGGTTTCTGCCTTCCAGTCCTCTGCATGTTGAGCAAACGCCGCAAGAATCCTGCCCGCCGCCGGAACAGTTAATGTACTTTATGAACTCTTTTGCCAAAACTCTTTTGCCGCAACCGGCCGGCCCGTAGAAAATATAAGCGTGAGCCAGCCTCTCTGATCTAAAGGCTCGTGTCAGTTTTTCTTTTGCTTTAGCGTGTCCTGCAACGTCACTAAGCATTTTTTTCCTTAAACAGTGTGTCAACAAGAGAGGAAACTTTGCTGAAAACCCCTGCCACATCAGATGTTATGCTTACGAGCTTCACTCTATTTGGCTCTTTTGAAGCGATAGCTTTAAAACCGCGGCGGACCTTCGCGTGAAAAGCCATCGGTTCAAGTTCAAGCCTGTCCTTGCTATTCTTTGCCTTGTGAGCCCTCTGAAGTCCTTTCTTTATGTCAATATCAAGAAGGATTGTCAGGTCCGGTTTCCTTCCGGAAGACGCAAATTCATTGAGCATGCTGATGGTTTTTCTGTCAAAACCTCTTGCATAGCCCTGATAGGCCATTGTTGAATCGGAGAATCTGTCGCACAAGACAACATATCCTTTTTTCAGCGCCGGCTCTATAGTATCGCTTAAATGCTGCGCGCGGCTTGACAGGTACAATAGTAATTCGGCGCTCGGGCAAAGTTCTTTGTTATTCTTATCCAGCAGTATTTGCCTTATCTTGTCGGCTATGCAGGAGCCCCCGGGCTCCCTTGTCATAACGACTTTGTGGCCTTTCTTCCTCAAATAGGCGGCAAGAAGCCCTATCTGTGTTGATTTACCGCTGCCTTCCGGACCCTCAAATGTAATGAAAATCATAATCCCACCCCAAAAAAGCGCTGATAGGCCTACAAATAAGTATGGTAACATACAATTTAGGGAAAGTCAAACCTAGAAAGGCTGTAACAATAGGCGGGTTTAGCTGCTAACCAAGTATTATTTATCCGTGATGATTTTGTATAGTTCCGAGCGTCTCTGCAGTCCGATTTCCTCGCGCTTGAACTCGTGCTTGTGCGTTGCCAAGTCACAGCTTCCCTTCTTAAGGCCGCAACGCTCCAGACAGATCTCCGATGTGGCAAACCCGGGTATAAACCCGGTATCGGCTAAAATCATGCCGGTTGGGGAAACAATTGCCCCTCTGCCGTGGACACCAAGGTCAGGATCTGGTTTCGCGTAGCCGGAGGCGACAAAATATACTCCGTTCATCATAGCCGTCGCTTTTATATAAGTATCGTAGTAAAAACTGCTTGGAAGAAGGGCCTGCCACATGGTCGGCCAGAGAATCATCTCGGCACCCTTTAAAGAGAGCGTGATTGCCGCTTCCGGGAAGTTCAGGTCATAACATGTCAGAAAACCTATGGTGCCGAAATCAGTTTTAAATACCGGCAGATTGTTACCCGGCGTAAAATACTTTTTTTCACCATCAGGAAGATGCGTTTTACGGTATTTACCGGAAACTTTCCCCTTCCTGTCAACCAGCGCGACAGTATTATAATACTTTCCTTTGTCTTTCTCTACGAGGCAAGCGGCGACATACATTGAGTACTTTTTCGCGTACTTCGAAACAACTTCTATAGTTTTGCCGCCTGGAATCTTCTCCGCCAGTTTGTCCTGCACTAGTTTCGGATCCTCCGGACAGAACCATTGGCTTAGGCCTTTCGTGTTGAAACATTCCGGCAAAAGCATTATATCGGAACGGGCTTCTCCGGCTTTTTTAAGGTAATTTCTTGCCTGGGCGAGATTTTCCTCATAGGTCATGGGATGCTTTTCAGACAGATCGTCGTGTATGCTGAAGACGCAGGTACTAACCTGTATTTTTCTGTCTTTCATCTCACCCTCCGACCGGCTGCGCTTTACGTTTTGAAGGTTACAAACGTTATGAACGTTTTAAGCTTTAGACTTTCGAATTTTGTTTTACCTTATAAACTTTACGAACCTTATTCTGTTATGCCGGACGTAGTCCGGCATGAAATATATCCACCTTACAGAACATGACGCACGAAGTGCGGCATATAAACTTGATCAACTTTTTCTTTTTTTCGTTATAAACGTTTTAAGCTTTAGACTTTCGAATTTTGTTTTACGTTATAAACCTTATGAACGTTAAGAACGCACGAGTTCAATAAGGAAGTGCAACACTTAGGAGGTTATGTTAACCTAAGTGTCTATGAAAAAGCAATATAA
>CAIWRR010000218.1 GCA_903915125.1 Candidatus Firestoneibacteriota bacterium
CCTTCTCTTTGAACTGTTGAAAGGCGATAACCTCTCCGCTGCCAAGTTTCTCGTCTTTCAGGAACTGGAAGATGCAGACCTTTAACCCGCGCCCGACAGCCCGCAGGGCTTGTCCAAACGCGCAGGTGGTCTTGCCCTTCCCGTCTCCGGTATAGACTTGCACAAGGCCTTTCTTCAACATCTCTCCTCCATCAAAATGATTACGCAGATTACTAAAACCGATTATACAGATTAAACCTTGCTCGCTCTAATCTGCGAAATCCCACTAACTAATCCGCGTAATCTCTTTTCCTAATCCCTCTAATCACCTTTAAATAAGTACCGCAGGAGTCTTCGCGCCAGGAAAAGTCACAAGCCTGACATCCACTCCGTAAACCTGCTTTATAATTTCCTTCGTTATAACTTCGTACGAAGGGCCGTGCTTGAATATCTGTCCGTTTTTCAGCATAATGAGCTCTTTGCAGTATTTTGCGGCAATGTTAATATCGTGTGACACCATTAAAACGGTGATTCCGGCGTTTTCGTTCAGCTTCCGGATGAGTTCCAGTATGTCAAACTGATGGTTGATATCCAGGTGCGAGGTCGGCTCGTCAAGCAGCAGCACTTTCGGCATCTGCGCCAGGGCCCTGGCTATCAGCACCCTCTGCCTCTCTCCGCCCGAAAGCTCGTCGAGGTTCCTGTCTCTCAGGTGTTTCACATCCGCCAGTTTCATAGCCGACTCCGCGATGGAAATGTCTTCGCGGCTCTCCCATGAGAACCTGCTGATATAGGGGGCTCTTCCCATCAGCACCGTTTCAAATACGGTGAACGAAAAGATGCTCAGCTCTTCCTGCGGGACTATCGCTATCTTACTCGCCACGAGTTTCGTGTCCAGTTTAAAGATGTCCTCTCCCTTGAAAAGCACAGATCCGGATCCGGGGCGCAAACTCCTGCTCAGGATCTTTAGCAAGGTTGACTTGCCGGAGCCGTTCGGACCGATGATTCCGGTAAAATCTTTTTCCGCGACGGAGAAAGAAACATTTTTAAGCACCTTCTTTTCCCCGTAACCGAAAATGATATTTTTTGCTTCAAGCGCCGCTGTCATTTTTTCCTCTTTAACAGATACAGAAAGAAAGGCCCGCCGAGTATGGAAGTTACCACGCCGATCGGGATCTCGACGGGAGAAAACAGAGTCCTGCAAAGCACATCGGCAAGCACCAGAAAGCCCGCGCCGAGAAACGCCGCGAACGGAAGCAGCACCCTGTGGTCGGGCCCCGCGATAAGGCGCGCAATATGCGGAACTATAAGCCCCACAAAACCTATCAGCCCGCTGACCGAGACCGCGAGGCCGGTTAATAGCGAAGTCAGGACAAACATCAGCTTCTTTACTTTCTCCGCGGCCACTCCGAGATACACCGCGGTCTCCTCGCCCATGGAAATAACGTTTAAATCGTTGGCAAAAAGATAAATAACGCCCATTATCAGGGTGCAGCCGCCGATGACATAGGGAAGGAGGGCGAAATTCGCGTTATTGAGCGAGCCCAGCATCCAGAAAGTTATCTCGGCCAGGCCTTTGTTGCTGACCGTAATAAAGAGCATTATGATGGCGGAAAAAGAAAAATTTATGACAACCCCGGAAAGCAGCAGAGTCTGGACGGGAAGCTTCCCTTTTGTCCTGGCAAGCGCGTAAACCAGGAACATGGAGACCAGGCCGCCGCAAAACGCCGCGAGAGGAATAGAGGGAATAAAGAACAGATAGAAAGGAAGGTTGAGCAGGACTACAAGCGCGGTCCCGAGCGCGGCTCCCGAAGATATACCGAGAAGATACGGCTCTGCGAGCGGGTTTCGAAGCAGGCCCTGGAAGACCGCTCCGGCGACCGCAAGCGAGGCGCCCACAAAAATACCCAGCAAAACCCGGGGAAACCTGAGCTTTAAAAGAATGTCTTCAACGCCCGGCTGCCAGGTGCGGGTAACGCCTTCCCCGAAGAAGGGAATTTTTGAAAGGAAGATGCCTAAAACATCTTTCGCGGGCAGGTTTACGCTGCCGATAAAAATACCGGCAACCGCGCAGGCCAGCATAAAAACGATTCCGAGCAGGGAATATTTAATAACTTTTGCTTTCATTGACAGTACAGCCTCTCTATCAGCCTTTTTGACCGCAATACTTCGCTCATCTTCCTTTTGTCCGCGATTTTTATGTCTTTCATGCGGGGTTTAATTTCAAATGTTAGAATTACATCTTTTGCCAGTTTCCCGGAAGCTTTCAGCGCCTTGAAGATTTCCCCAAACTTCGTGTTTCCCCGCCCGGGAGGCAGGTGCAAATCGGTCTTACCGTCATTATCGTGTATGTGAAGTTCTATTATTTTAAAAGGCAGTGCTTTAAAATATGAAAGATAATCCGGTTCCTGTATCAGCCCCTGCCTGAAAGCGATATTTAAATGTCCCAAATCCAGAAGCATTCCGGTTTTCGCGCGGCCGATACCTTTCTTTATCCGTTTCATTTCAAGAACGGGAGAATTGAGCGTCCAGTTTTCCACCCCTATTTTTAACCCCGGAGTCTTGCCGTCAAGTTTTTTTAGCGCCGCTATGGTGGTTTCATAGTCAATGGAGACAACCTTGTTCTTGTAAAAGTACGCGGGATCAAAACAGACGCATCTTGCGTTGCGCTTTATGCCGCCGTTTTTGAGCAGAGTTGTTATGCGTTCAATCCTGCTGTCAAGCTCCCTAAGCGCTCTCTCCTTGTTCTTCCCGAAGAAGCTGAGGTGAAAGGTTACCTTAAGCCCGTGTTTTTTTATTCTCGCCGCTATATCCGCGGCGAATTCATCCTCAAAGTAGCCGCCGAGGAAACTCACGCAGTTGAAACCCCAGCCGGCTATCCTGTCAATCTTCTCGGCAAGGTTCTTCGCGTTAAGATTCCACAGCGCAATTCCTATGTTTGGTTTTTTCTTTTGCATTTCCCTCTGCCGACTCCGTCGGATTGCTAATTACTGATTGCTGATTACTAATTAAAGACTCAAATGTTCTAACGGTCCTCCGTCCACACGCCCATTTCCTCCAGCCATGCTGGCCTTTAAGCATCCGAGCCTCCAACCATCCGAGCATCTGCCCTTCTGTCTACCGTCCTCCGTCCTCAGGCTCCTTCACTCCAACGTCCAATCATCCAACCTTCCAACCCTCTAACCTTCCGCCTTTAAGGGAGGGGGGCGAAGGGCCATCACAGCCCTCCGCCGACCCTGCAAGCGGGATAGGCGTCCCGCTCAAAAACTAAAAAATGATTGCTCGGATTACTTAAACCGATTACACAGATTAAGCCCTGCTCACTCTAATCTGCGTAATCTCTTTTTCTAATCATTCTAATTAAAAAACAAAAAGCCCCGCAAGGCAAAATGCCTTACGGGGCTGCACCCTGATTTCTTGGCTCCGTTAAATAAAAAAACCGCCTTCCCCTTCCTCGGGGGACGCCGATTCTATTTTTCCGCCGCCAGGTCTTCTGACTTGAGGGATCGAACCTACTCTCCGCCTTCCCGCCTTTCGGCAGTGGCCGGCAAGCAAACTTCGCTCGCCTGTGGATTTCGTACCCTCTTACAGCACCGGGAGTGCGCAGGATTTACACCTGCTTCCCTTGACTGCGGAATCAAACAACTTGCATACAAATATTACTACTGCGGGCTTACTTTGTCAAGTTATTTACTTTTCCTCAATACAATAAAGGTTTTCCTCGCTTCTAAAATACATCCTGCTCCCGTCAAATACGGGGGTAGCGGTCATAGTGCAGTCCTGGTACTCATCACACGGTTTCTTGTTCCATTGAAGGTACATATATTCACCCAGCGCCCGTCCGCTTTTTGCCAAATACTGAACGCGGTTTCTTGAAATTTCCTCGTATTTTCGCCCCGGCTTAATTACAATAAGCACGCCCGTTGAGCCCATCAAATAAATATATTGCCCTGCAAGCGTTATACTGGTGCCAAAATACTGCCGCCCTCTGGCGCCGTGAAAGAGATCCAGGGGAAGTTCCTGCCTGTAAACCATTTTCATCTTCCCCGCGTCAAAAACCATCAGAACTCCGTTACAGGTGGCCGTATAAATAAGCCCGTTATGCAGCAGCGGAGAAGCTTCCAGCCAGTGCCCCTCGTAAAAATTAAGGCCCAAAAGATTGACTTTGTCGGGAGATTTTATCTGAAGAGCGCCTCCGAATGCAATATTCTCGCCGGATTTGTTTACGGGAAACCCTAACAAGGTTTCCTGATTCGTCGTCCAGACAACGCCGTTCTGGTAGACCGGAGTTGAATCATAATTGCCGTTTACTTTCTTGGAGCCGAATATTTTGCCGTCACGGCTCCTCATTAATATATTTCCGCCCGGGCAGAGGACATATTCCGTGCCTTCCAGGACGCACCGGCTGAGAGACCCGAACCAGATCCGCCAGCTCTTTATCGGTTCCAGATCCACGCTCCATTTTACAGAGCCGTCAAGAAGGTCAAGCGCGGTTACAGTGCCGTCCAAAATTACAAATTTTTGATCTGTTATAACCGGAGAGCCAAAAAATCCGTGATGCTGGTGTTTGGGCCGTTCATAGCGCATCCAGAGCCTTTTTCCGTCAAGCCCGTAACCTGCGCTGACGCCTCTCTCAAGGAACACAAAAACACCTTTTCCGTCAGACGCGGGAGTAGGGATCGTCCACCAGTCCGGCTCTCCCTGCTCATCAGGCCTTTTGTATTTCTCGTCAACTTCAAGCATAAGTTTGTCAAGCTCTGCTTCCAGGATTGTTTCCGCTTTCACACCATTTTCGTCGGGCATTTTACCGGCAACAAAGTCATCGTAATATTTTGTCCGTTTGGAGGCAAGCGGATCCATCTTCGCGAAAAGCTCCGGCTTGGCCTTTCTTTCTTCACCGGTGGCCGCGTCGTACGGGCTGTTCTGCTTTATCCAGAGAATTTTTCCGCTCTTCTTGTCGGCGCAGACCAGGCAGTAAGGATGCGCCATTGTAAATATATTGCCCCCCACAACTATCGGATTCGACTGGGAAAGCCCCGGCATTCTCGCCATCCAGGAGATATTCTTTGAGCTATAATCACGGGGGCCTTCTTCCGGCCAGAACCGGCAGCGGACAAAACAGCCGTCGGGAAAGTCCGTCTTATTCTCGGCTTTTGCGGTTATTTTAAAGAGCAGGCGGTTCCACCCGGCCTTTAGCTTCAATTCCACGGTGGGCTGACGGTTAAAGTCCATTTTATCGTTTGTTATTTCTATATTCCCGTTCAGCCACAGCCTCAGCCCTTTTGCGGCGAAATAGTGCAGCCAGATACTCTGCGCCTTCCCGGAATACAAGCACGCCTGAACGTAAGCCGCCTGGTCCTTCGTCATCTTCCCGAAAATACGCGTGACATCAATAAATGAATCTTCAACTTTTACGGACTGCCAGACAGAGTCTCCGAGTTTGTCTCCGGAAACCGGGCCCATACTTGACTCTCCCGGAACCGGCTCTTTTATGGCCGCAACAGGATCATCCACTTTGATTGGCCCGGCTGCAAGCCACTCAGTGAAAAAACCTAAAACGGCCGGTTCTCCGCCTGTCTTTGAATTGTCTTTCGGTATCTCCGCGGCGCACCGAAGGTCGCCGAGTTGCTTGAGCTGTTGCCCCCAGGCTGTCGGCGGGGTTGCCCCCGGATATTGCCCTGAACCGTCCCCGCGCCAGCCTATCGGATTTGCGGCTGTCGGATAATAATCCGGTGAACCAAGTTGCGCTTTATCAGAGAACAGGCGGGCAGAGCAGAGCATTACCGCAAACATGAGGAATAGATATTTTGTTTTCATGAGTCCCGGCCCTCAAAATAGTCTTTCAGAGAAATAATGGCTTCCCTGCCGCAGCGGAGGAACATTTGCTTGTTATCTCCGGCTATATGCGGCGTGATAGTCACATTTTCCATTGTCCGAAACGGGTGGGCTATCGGCAGCGGCTCATTTTCAAAAACATCAAGATACGCGGCGAAGCGTTTCTTTTTGAGTTCTTCGACAAGCACCGCTTCATCGTAGAGCGCGGCGCGCGCCGAATTGATAAACACGGCTCCGTCCTTTATCATCGCAAAGTGCTGCCTGCCGAGCATTCCCTTCGTTTCATCGGTCACCGGAAGATGCAGCGAAACCACATCCGCCTTAAGGGCGGCTTCAAGCGGAACCAGCGGCACTCCAAGCTCTTTTGCGCGGCTTGCAGGACAGTACTTGTCGAAAACTATGACTTCCGCGCCCATTGCTTTGAAATACTTTGAAACATAACTTCCAATCCTTCCGAGCCCGATTATGCCGGCAACGCTGCCCGCAAGCATTCCTGCCTCACTTCTCGGCTCGCCCCATTCCGAGCCGCTCTTCAGCCTGCTGTTGAAAGTTTCTATCTTTCTGACTCCTGAAAGCGCGCAGGCCAGAACCCACTCGGCGACCGCGACAGTATTCGCGTTCGAGCCTTCTATCACCTTAATGCCTGAGCCGGCAGGCACCTCTGAGAACTGTCCCCACCAGTGGGAGATGCTGATTATTTTTATGGTATTGAC
>CAIWRR010000219.1 GCA_903915125.1 Candidatus Firestoneibacteriota bacterium
ATTCTTTCCTCAGTTATCTTCTCGTCGTGCGCGAAAGAGGCGGTTTACAGGCGCACCGACGCCGCGATGGGGACTGTGTGGGATATTGAGATTGTGTCGGCCGACCGTAAACTCGCGGACAAAGCCGCTGACGAGGTTTTTGACGAGGTGAAGCGGCTTGATAAAATGCTGTCGCTGCACAACAGGGATAGCGAGCTTTCAGCGCTTAACGCGAAGGCGGGAAGCGGGCCGGTGAAAGTATCCCCGGACATCATTAATGTCCTGAAGGTTGCCGTTAAGGTCTCCGAACTTACAAAGGGAGGCTTTGACGTGTCAATCGGGCCGGTGGTAAAACTCTGGGGTTTTGCCGGAGGAACTGAGCATGTTCCTTCCGACGCCGAGATAAAAACGGCGCACGGGCTTGTCGGCTACAAGCTGATAAGCTTTGACGAAAAAAAGTGCGAAGTGACGCTTGCGAAGAAAGGGATGGTTCTGGATTTCGGAGGTATAGGCAAAGGGTACGCGGTTGACCGCGCCGCGTCCATACTGAAAAAATACGGAATAAAAAATGTCATGTTTTCCGCCGGCGGGCAGATACTGATAACGGGGCACAGTCCAAAAGGAAGAATGTGGAAAGTGGGGATACGCCACCCGAGAGGGGAGGGCATCCTTGCGGCGGTTGAAGACACGGAAAGATGCATCGCGACCTCCGGTGATTACGAGCATTACTTCATAAAAAAGAAGAAGCTTTATCATCATATTTTTGACCCCAAAAGTTCGCAACCGGCAGGCGACGCAGTAAGCTGCACGGTGCTGCTAAAGACGGACAGCTTTGAAATGCCAAATACCTGGGCTGACGCGCTCTCGAAAACGGGATTTGTAATGAGTACCGACGCGGCCCTTAAGGTTATAAACGGAATCAAGGGCGCGGAATGCGTCATAGCGTATGATTCACCGGAAGGCCTTAAAACGGCGGTTTCCGAAAAGCTCAAAGGAAAACTGGAGTTTAATAAATGAACAGAAGAATAAAGAGCGGGCTGCGCAGCTTTTGCCTAATCCTTTTTGCCGCTTCGGCGGTTTCGGCAATGGAACTCGCGGACATTGAGAAGCAATACTTGAAAATATTTCCCGAGGCCGGCTCGGTCGGGCAGGCAGACTATAAAGACGGCAGGTATTACCCCGTTATGGATAAATCGGGGAAGCAGTGCGGGCTGATTATCTACACCGAGAAGAAGGGTTATGAGGCTCCCATAAAGCTTATCGTAGGCCTTAATCTTGACGCGCATATAGTTAATTACCTGATGTCCCAGCGTGAGACCCCGCACTATGTTTCCGAGATAATAAAGCCGGAGTTCAAAGAGAGGTTCAAAGGCAAGGGCAAGGAGCAGCTCCGGTTTAAAAAGGATGATCCGGCGGGGGAAATAGACGCGGTAACGGGAGCGACCGTTACTTCGAGGGCCTTGCTGGACGGGCTGCGTGAAGCGGCAACTCTGGCGGAAGAGATTTTGAAGAAATAGCAACTTTAGTCAAAGCTGAATACTCTGCTAGGATTACGCGGATTAGAAAAGTAAATTACGCAGATTAATGCGTTAAACAACGGGAGGGGATATGGAAAGATACAGGCATAAGCAGCCGGGCTGGGCAATCCTTGCAACGCTGGGTGTCGTGCTCTTGCTCATCTTCTTTGGAAAAAGACCCTCGCATTGCGGTTGTTTGGAACTTGCTCCTGTCATAGTTGTTGTAATAGTCATTCTGGGCCTCTTCTCGAAAATGATTGTAAGTATTGATGAAGAATATCTTAGGATAAGATTTTCATACGGGGTAATCAGGGCCAAGTTCCGCCTCGCGGATATCGTATCCTGCAAGCCGGTCAGGAATCCCTGGTACTACGGGTTTGGA
>CAIWRR010000220.1 GCA_903915125.1 Candidatus Firestoneibacteriota bacterium
ACCGCACGGGCACGGGTTCATCGCGGCAACCAGCATGAACCTGGCCGGGTATACCACCGAAGCGTTTGCCCTTGTAACGGTCACAAAGCCGTCCTCAAGCGGCTGCCTTAAAACCTCAAGCACGCTCTTCTTAAACTCCGGCAGTTCGTCAAGAAAGAGCACGCCGTTATGAGCTAAGCTGACTTCGCCGGGCCTCGGATTTACCCCGCCGCCCACCAGGGAGACATCGCTTGCTGTGTGATGCGGGGACCTGAACGGCCGGGATGTGACAACCGGTTTTTTGCCGGGAAGCCTTCCCGCGACGCTGTGTATTTTGGTCGCCTCAATTGACTCTTCAAGTTCCATATCGGGAAGAATTGTCGGAAGTCTTCTCGCGAGCATGGTCTTGCCGGAACCGGGAGAACCTACCATGATAATATTGTGGCCTCCCGCCGCTGCTACTTCCATCGCCCGCTTCGCGTGCTCCTGCCCCTTAATCTCGCTGAAATCGCAGTCAGGCTCGGATGAGGGCACAAACCATCCGGAAATATCCGCCTTGTGGGCTTTGATGGAAAGCTCTCCGTTCAGAAAAGCCGCCGCTTCCACAAGATTTTTTACGGGGAAAATATCTATTCCGTAAACTATGCCCGCTTCATCGGCGTTCTCCGGTGAAACCAGAAGTCCCCTGGCTTTCGCCTGCCTGGCGGCATACGCGATGGACACCATTCCTTTCACCGGTTTTATGTCGCCGTTTAAGGAAAGCTCTCCGACACAGACATATCCGTCGGGTGAAGTTTTTAGCTGTTCCGACGAGGACAGGACACCAAGAGCAATAGGCAGGTCAAAGTTTACGCCTTCTTTCTTTATCTCCGCGGGAGCCAGATTGACGGTCAGGCGCTTGAACGGATATTCAAGCCCGGAATTTCTGACGGCAAGTTTCACCCGGTCCCGGCTCTCTTTCACGGAGGCGTTTGGAAGTCCCACAATAGAAGATTGGCTCGGAAGGCCCGAAGAGAGGTCAACCTCGACATTTACTATATATGCGTCGACGCCTATGGTTGTCGCGCTGAGAATTCTGGAGAGCATTGAAAGATTTTACTTTTAGGCGGGACGCTTTTCAAGCGGAAAGCATTGAAAACAAAAGATTTATTTCAGATATGAAAATCAGAAAAAAAAAAGATGCCGGCGGGAAAACCGCCGGCACCCGAAACTTTTTTCTTACTGAACAACCAGCGTCGCAGTCCCGACAGTGGCGACTACAGGAGATGAAACCGAAAAACTGGGAGCCGTCTCGACCTTAATCTTATAACAACCTGTCCCGAGCACTTTCTTGGCGGCAACTACTGTGCCGCCTGAGGGGGTGGTGCCATAGGTAACCTGGGTCAACGCGGCCAGCGGGCAATAAACCTGCCAGTACACCGTTGAAACACCCGAAGCAACCAGGGTTACCGTGACTCTGAGCTTCGTCGAGGCCTGGCCGGTACTATCCGTCCATGCAATTACCGGATTCTTTGCCGGGAGTACCGCCAGAGAAGTAAGCGGCACCGGGTCAGAATCGGCAGCGACGTTCATAGCGAGGGTCACGATATTTAAAGCTCCGGCGCCGTAATCAGGAATCATTGTAAAGAGGGGGTTGGTCCCGCATCCGGACAGCAGAGCGCTGAGCATGATTACGAATAAGCAGATTTTTTTCATTTAGTTTTACCTCCCCCAAGTGAAAATTCAAAGTTAAGGCCTGCGCTGAAGTTAAGATACGCGCCGTCTCTGGTCGCTCCGGTTGTTCCTATTTCCGGGACATAAACATAACTAACCACCGCTTGAAAATTTAAGTTGTCCACCAGGGTTGTTTCATATCCTATTCCGCCCTGGTAAAGCGGATCGTTGTTGGTGTAAGAAACTCCAAGGAGATTCAGGGTTTCCATAGAGACGCCGCCACCGGCTTCCAAATAAAGCATACCCGGAATTTCATCAATCTTCACGTCATACCTTAGCAGGAGCTTTGGGTTTAATGTTGTAAGTGAATTCCCTATTCCTGCTTTTGCAGTGTAGACAACATAGTCGGCCGCAAGTTCAAGGCTCAGGTTTAGCGAAATGAAGTTCAGTGAATTGTGGTCTGCCAACGTCATGTTCGCGCCTACCGAGGAGTTCAAGCCGTTTGCTACCAGTCCCGAAGGCATGCCATAGATTGCTCTAACTGCAACGCCCAAATCACCTTGTTTGATGCTGTCTTTGCCTGACCGCCGCAACTCCCTGTTCCCGAGAACATTATTGGCTCCGAAAGATGTTGCCGCCAATAGAAACAGAACACCAAAACATATACCAATTCGTCTTTTCATCTTATTCAGCCCCCTATGCAGAAAAGAACCTAATTTTGAATTGAGTTGCCGGAAAACAGAAAACACATATTATACGGTTTATTTTAGCGGTTTTTTTCAGGCTTGTCTATTGCTAATAATCGTTTAAAATAAAAGCTTTTCAGGAATATTTAGAGCCTCAGCAAATTATCATTAGAGCGAATTAATTATTTTGTTACCTGTAATACCTTCTTTGCACTTCCTTTACGCCCAGCAGTTTCCCAACGCGCTTTATCAGCGGATGAAGGAATACCCTGACGGCCCGCGCCCAACCGGGGAGCTTGCTGAGCTTTGACACGTCATAATCCCAGTCCGACTTCTTAACCCTCTCTTCCATTACCTTAGGATGAGTGCCCTTGAAGAGGGCCAGGTCAGTTGTGTCAAGGTAGATGTTATCGTCGGTAATAACTTCTTTCTCCCTGCTGATAATTTCGTCCGGCAAATAGAGTTTGTCCGTCTCAATCTTTTTCAATTTCATGGTTGAGGGCGGCTTGACCCATCCGTAATGAAACATCACCGCGCCGGAATTTATCGCGCAAAGCCTATGCCATTCTCCCGCTTCGTTTTTCCTGCGGAAGCCCATCGCGTCCCCGAAGGAAAATATATCAGGGCGGCGCCGGACTACGCGTATCTCGTGCGCGTACCATTCCCTGCGGTTGTCCTGGAAAGTCCTGTAGCTCGCGTAGAAGTGTTTGTAATTGACCTCGATGCCTTCAACGCGGGGGTTAAGCAGGTTCTTCTCCATCGCCCTTTGGACTTTGGGAAGTTCGTTTTCGTGCAGGACTTCATCGGCCTGGATATAAAAGCACCAGTCGCCCGAGCAGGCTGACAGCGCCTTGTTCGTCTCGACAGCCATCACCTTTCCGTCTTTTCTGAGCTGCTCGTCCCAGACGGTCTCGATTATCTTTATCTTGTCTGAACGGAGGCTCTTTATCAGGCCGAGCGTGTCATCATCGGATTTACCGACAGCCACAATAAATTCATCGCAAGCCGGAAGAATGGAAGATATGGATTCGACAACGGGAAAATCATACAGGAGGGCGTTCTTTATTATGGTAAAACCGGAAACTTTCATAAGTTTTGGATACCGCTATTTGTTCTGGTCAAGCCGCGCCGCTTCGTTAGCTTCCGACATCAGCTCGGCAATGAGGTCATTTACGTGATACATTTTTTTGCACCTGTAAGCGTTCGCTCCGGCAAAGGCAAAACCCTTGTCCATATTGCCTTTCGCGGCGTTAAGAAGCGAT
>CAIWRR010000221.1 GCA_903915125.1 Candidatus Firestoneibacteriota bacterium
TCCTTCGCGGACATGGTCCATGCTCTCAAAAGCGCGGTGAAGCGCGGTAATCATTACTCCGACAACGTATTCCGCGACCGTGTAACCAATGCCGCCCGCGCTGGTCGTAACAAAGATATTCTTTTCATAACAGGTTTCCGGGCTTACAAATCTCACGGCGCTTCCTATGACGCCTACAATTTTGAGGTTTTTCGCGCTCTTGATCTGTTCGGGAGAAAGTTTGTAACCGCCCCTGCAGGTAATAATAACTGACGCTTCGGCAATGAGCTCGGCTTCCTTTTTCGCGTCCGGGTTTATCTTCCGGCTTTCAATTACTTCGCCCAGCGTCTGCAGTTTTTTTTCGGACGCCGCCGTCAAATATTTCCTGTAATTATCATCGCTTAACGTCACCCAAATCTTCGGGTTCATCCTCTCTCCTTTTTTTCACTGCATACTTGAAATCTCTTAAACATCCAAACATCTCACCCTCTAACCGTCAATTCTTCTGCCTTCCGTCCTCCGTCTACTGACTTACCGAGCATCCACCCCTCTAACCTTCCAACCATCCGATCTTCCGTCCTGCGTCTACCGCCCTTGAAAATCAGGGTCTGGGTAGATTCAAGCTTCTAGCGCAACAACTCGCTAAAGACCTCGTTTGGTGTAAAAAACTCTAACACCTTGCGAGGTCTGTTGTTTAAAAGCTCTTGGACCTTTTTCGTCTCCCGTAATGTTACTTTTGAAAAGTCCGTTCCTTTGGGAAAGAACTGTCTAACTAAATCATTTGTGTTTTCGTTAGTACCTCGCTCCCAGGGTGAATGAGGATGCGCAAAGTATACCTGAATATTTGTATCCTTTGTGAATAGTTTATGTTCTGCCATCTCTTGCCCATGATCATAGGTCAATGAGCGCTTTAGTTCTTGCGGCAGGCGCTTAAACTCCTTGCCAAAAGCTATTCTTACTGAGACTGTATCTTTTTCTTTTAGCTTAACTAAGAAAGTCATTCGCGTTGTTCTTTCCACGAGGGTTCCCATCGCCGAGCCGTTGTTGTGTCCCATTATCAGGTCGCCTTCCCAATGGCCGGGGATTATCCGGTCTGCGACCTCTGCCGGCCGTTCTTCGATACTGATATAGTCCTGTATAGGACAGCTTCTTCGCAATGTCTTGCGTTTGCGCCTATGGATATGCGCTCGTCTCAAGCATCTCACCAAGTCTTCGCGTAACCTTCCTCGTGGTAGAACATATAGATACGAATAAATACTTTCATGAGAGATTTGCATATTCATATCTACAGGATACAGCATCTTCAATCTTTTAGCAATCTGTGCTGGAGACCATTTCAACTCGAGAAATTTTTGAACTATGTCTTTCAGTTTCTGATTCTGATCAAGCTTCCGTGGCTTTCGTGGAATATGCACAAGTTTCGTGGCAATTTTCTGCGCATATACAGCCCTGTATTGACATCCGGCAACTTCCGAACGTTTTATTTCCCGTCCAACTGTACTCGGATGTCGGACAATTAATTGGGCTATATCTCGTTTACTTAGCCCCTTTCCTAATCCAATGCTGATTTCTTCTCGTTCAGAGATACTCAACCTGCTGTATTTTGGCATGTACAACTCCTTTAATCTGGTATACTATTATACCCGAGTCAGGCGTTGCACTAGCTACTTGAGTCTACTCTGTCCCCTTTGTTTGAATATCACAAAATCCGGTCTTGTTGGAGTTTGACCGGCGTTACGCGGGTATTTTAGTAACTCGTAAAGCTGTTCCCCTTGGTATCCGTTGCCGTGCTGTTCGCGAATATTGAACCCCTGTAGGGTGAGGACGGATCCGTAATATAGCACCAGCCTCCCGTCGCGGCCCCCGAAAAAGGCGAAGCGCCTCCGGAACCCGGCGGAGCGGAGACAAGACTGATTGTGTTAGAATTGCCAAGCGGGCTCGCCTTGGCATACGGCACAGGATAAAGATAACCGGTGAAAGAAGTTGTAAGATCGTTCGGGAAGATTCCTTCCCTTTCGGAATAGTATAATGAAACTGCGGACCTTATGCTTGAAAGATTGCCTTTAGTGGCGCCCTCTCTGGACTTTTCAAGCATCTGAGCAAACCTCGGAATAGCAATTGCCGCAAGGCTCCCTATGATTGCAACTACTATCATAAGTTCGATTAAGGTAAAACCTTCATGTCTGTTCATTACTGCTAACCTTCCTCTGTTAGCTTGACAGA
>CAIWRR010000222.1 GCA_903915125.1 Candidatus Firestoneibacteriota bacterium
CTTCGCGTCTCTGATTTTATTTATTACTTCTTCAACATGCGAGAGCCCGTGAGCAACGGCTATCTTAACCTTTGTTCCGGCAATATCTATCTCTGACTCCTTTATTCCCTTAAGCCCTCGTGTCGTTTTAAACTCCACTTTCTCAGCTTCTTTCCCGGTAACAAAGTTATACGCGGTGCGGAGCGCGGCCTCCATAACGCCGCCGGTGGCGCCGAATATTACGCCGGCCCCGGTGTAATCCCCAAGGATATGGTCGCATTCTTCGTCAGGAAGGTTCAGAAAATCTATCCCGGACTGCTTAATCATCCTCGCAAGTTCTCTCGTAGTTATCACAACATCAATGTCCTGCAACCCGGAAGCAAACATTTCGCCGCTCCTGGTAATTTCGTACTTTTTCGCCGTGCAGGGCATAATAGAAACGCCATAAATCTTTTTAGGGTCTATGTTGTTCTTCTCTGCATAATACGTTTTGGTAAGCGTCCCGAGTATCTCATGCGGCGACTTAGTGGAAGAAAAATGTTCTATCATATCCGGATGGAACTTTTCCATGAAATCCACCCAGGCCGGGCAGCAGCTGGTAATAAGAGGAAGCGGACCCTTCTTGTGAGCGAACCTTTCAACAAACTCGCTTGCTTCTTCCATAATGCAGACATCGGCCGCGAAGTTGGTGTCAAAGACTGCCTTGAAACCCATCCTGCGGAACAGCGAGTAAAGTTTATTGGTGAAATTAGCGCCGGTTACGCCGAACGCTTCGCCTATTGCAACCCTTACCGCAGGGGCTATCTGCACAACACAGTATTTCTCCGGATCGCGGAGCGCCGACCAGACCCTTTCCGTGTCATCCTTTTCAACGATTGCGCCGGTCGGGCAGTGCGCCGAGCACTGGCCGCATTTCACGCAAGGCGATTCCCCAAGGTTGATATCTCCCGCCGGGGAAATCCTGGTCCCCATTCCCCTCTCCAGGAACGAGAGCGCCCACACATCCTGGTCTTGCTGGCAAACATATATACACCTGCCGCAGAGAATGCATTTCTCCGGCTCCAGCTCAATAACGCCTGTGGATGAATCTTTAGGTATCTGCCTGAGAAATTTCTTAAAATGCTCCTCGCTAATGCCGAAATCCGCAGCCAGTTTCTGAAGTTCGCAGTTGTTGTTCCTGGCGCAGGTAAGACAGTCATTCGGATGGTTTGAGAGAATGAGCTCAAGAACCGTGCGCCTTACAGCCACAATATCGGGGTCATTTGTTATGATTTCCATTTTCTCTTCAAGCGGAGTGCAGCAGGCCCGAAACATCTTGTTGCTGCCTTTTATCTTGACGATACAAAGCCCGCAGGCGGCCGAAGGGGGCAGGTCCTGATGCTTGCAGAGCGTGGGTATTTTTATCTGCACCTTTTTTGCCGCTTCCAATATGGTGGTGCCTTCTTTTACTTCTACTTTTATGCCGTTAATTACGGCCTCTATCATTTTATACATGGCTTACTCCTTCCCTACGGCTTCGAATTTGCAGACTTCAGAGCAGTTGCCGCATTTAATGCATTTCGCCTGGTCAATCGCGTATCCTTTTTCCCTGTTTCCTGAGATGGCCTGCGTCGGGCAGTTCTTAACGCAGACGCCGCAACGCTTGCACTTATCCTCGGCTATCTTGTACATGAGCAGGTATTTACACTTTCCGGCCGGGCATTTCTTGCCGACAATGTGAGCCTTGTACTCGTCTTCAAAATACTTTAGGGTGGACAAAACCGGATTCGCCGCTGTTTGCCCCAGCCCGCAAAGCGATGCCTTCTGCATCGCATAAGCTATTCTTTTCAGTTTGTCAAGATCCGCTAGCTCGCCTTCGCCGCTGGAGATCTTGTTCAGCAGCTGGAGCATCTGATACCCGCCGATGCGGCAGGGAGCGCACTTGCCGCATGATTCTTCCACGCAGAACCCCAAGTAAAACTTCGCGAGATCAACCATGCAGTCGGTCTCGTCTATTACAATCATTCCGCCTGAACCCATGATAGAACCCAGCTTGCCAAGATTTTCGTAATCAACCTGGGTATCAAGATAGTCCTTCGGGATTACTCCGCCGGAAGGGCCGCCGGTCTGTATCGCTTTTATTTTTTTCGCCGGGTTCAGCAACCCGCCTGCGACATCAAACACTATTTCCCTTAAGGTAATGCCCATCGGCACTTCTACAAGCCCGGAATTCTTGATTTTGCCGGTAATCGCGAAAACTTTGGTTCCCTTTGAAGTCGCAGTGCCGATCTTGGCGAGCCAGTCTCCTCCGTTGGATATTATTTGCGGTATGGAGGCAAGCGTCTCAACATTGTTTATAATGGAGGGTTTGTCCCAAAGGCCTTTTACGGCCGGGAAAGGAGGCCGAGGCTTAGGGGTGCCTCTTTTACCTTCGACAGAAGCGATAAGCGCAGTTTCCTCGCCGCAGACAAAAGCGCCGGCGCCAAGCCTAATTTCCATCTCGTAATTAAATCCGCTCCCGAGAATATTCTCTCCGAGAAGCCCGTACTCTCTTGCGTCTTCAAGCGCCTTTTCAATCCTTTTAACGGCAAGAGGGTATTCAGCCCTTATATATAGAAAGCCTTTTGAAGCCCCGATTGCGTATCCTGCAATCAGCATTCCTTCCACAACAGAATGGGGGTCGCCCTCGAGAACCGAGCGGTCCATATACGCGCCCGGGTCTCCTTCATCGCCGTTGCAGATCATATACTTCTGGTCAGTCTTCTGGTTTCTTGCGGTACTCCATTTCATCCAGGTTGGGAAACCTGCACCGCCCCTGCCGCGAAGCCCTGACTTCTTAACTTCCTCAATGACCTTCTCCGGGCTCTTCATCTCAAGCAGGACTTTCTTAAGCCCCTGATAACCGCCTGCCTTTAAATAATCGTCAATACTGTCGGGATCAACGAGCCCGCAGTTCTTAAGCACAATCTTAAGTTGTTTATCTTTACCGTCATGAACAATTTCATCTATGACTTTTCCGCCGAGCACAGTCTGCTCTATTATTTTCTTTATATCGGATTCCCGCACATTGCTGTAGGTTATATTGTCCGGCAGGATACGAAGAACCAAGCCTTTGTCGTAGACCCCGATATCGGCCACGGGAACGATACTGGCTTTTTCAGACGCGCCAGAATCCCTCAATTGGTTGGCGAGCAGCGTATTGAAATCTATGCTCTTGTTCTCAATTGCCCCTGTTTCTTTTACCAGAATCACTTTATTCGGCATATTATACCTTTCCCTTAAAAGAAGATATGGTCTTTCAC
>CAIWRR010000223.1 GCA_903915125.1 Candidatus Firestoneibacteriota bacterium
AATCCTTCGGATAAACCGGTTGAGGACTTCGGCTTCATGATAAAGGGCGCGAAGATGACGGATACTCCGGAGAACAGAAAAGACTGGATGCTCACTTTAAAACCCGGGAAGAACGAATTTTCATTGGACCTGAAGGGCCAGCTTTGCAATGACGGGAAGTCAACGCTTGACGTTTCCCGCCTGCTTCGCTGGTGCTTCTGGAGCCACAGCAAGACGGCTGACATTACGGTTTATGTGCAGAAGATCTGGCTGGAAGATTAAAGATTATGCGGATTATAAAAAACGATTACGCAGATTAGGGCTTTCGTAGATGGATTGTTGAAAGGGCCGGGGAAAACCCCAGCCCTCTTTTTATATTGAACATTTTACCCCTGACGCCTTAATGGGCGGAAGCGCGCTCACCGAAGTAAAGAAACTGTTGCTTATCCTTTCCTGCCGCCCCAGCAGCTCCGCATTCTTAAGAAGTTCAAGAGCGTTCTGTTTTAGAAAGAAACCTTTCAGCGCGCCGGCAACTTTTCCATTCCTAACCAGCAGGCTGCCCTCATTTGTGATATTTCCCCAGAAACCGCTCACAACTATTGCCTTTTTTGAGGAGGCAATAAGCTCCTGTATACTGCTCTTTCCGCCGGCAAGGCACAAGCTCACCGGCTTGTCTTCATCATAATGCCCTCTTCCCGCAAGGCCCGGAAACGGCAGATCATACCCGTCAGGCTCAATTCCTTTCTCCCGGGCCTCGCGCCTTGAATATAAAAGGTCATTTAAACGCCCTTCCGAAATCAAAACTTTCTTCCTTCGCGGCACCCCTTCCGAACTGAAAGGGCAGTTTTGAAGCAAACTATTTGTATGGTCGTCTGACAGAGTTATGTTCGCTCCAAAGATACGCTCACCCAGCTTCCCGTAAAACGGGCTGGATGGGCGCGCTGCCGACTCTGCAAGGAACATTTTCCCGATACCCGACAGCATGGCGGCAACCGCTGCCGGCTCAAATATTACCGTATGGTCTCCGGGGTCAAGAACTTGCAGTTTTTTCGCGGCAAGAACTTTTTTTACGGAATCCTCGCCTATCCGCTTAAAATCCATTCCCGAAATCTTAAGGCCCGAAACTTCGTGCCAGGCTTCTGCTTCCTGCGTCTTTAATGTCACGCTGAAATGCAGAGCGGTGCTCTTATGATACGCGAACAAACCTTCCGAATTCGCGATGGCATACATCCGCTCGCCTCCAAAAGGCCAGCCGTAGCTTGCGTTAATACTGCCGGTTTTTTTAGAGAGCACGCCGTAACCCCGAATACCTTTCTTACGGAATAGTTCGAGCATACCTGATATTTTAAGCATCATTTCTTCCACTGAAAGCTGCGCGGACGGGCTGTCATAGCCGTTGACGTCTAATATCTTTCGCGGAGGCGGGAATGAGTATTTTTCCCTGAGAAGAGGCTGCGCTCTTGCTGCTTTTAGCGCCAGGTTCAGCGCCGCCTTAATAGCCCGGCCGTCAAACCTGTCAACCGAGGCCCTGCCAATCCGCCCTTTGTCCAGCACGCGCAGGAACAGCTGTTCGCGTTTCTCGTTAAAAGGGAGGACTATCTCGTTCTCAACAAACCTGACAAGCGAAACATTGCCGCCCGAGAGCGCGGCTTCGGTCCCCTCCGCGGGTGAAAGCCTGAGGCATTCGCGAAGAATATGTTTGGCGTCTTTTTCGCTGAGCATGACTATTCTATTACTCCGTTTTTCTGCCTGAAAATTGAACTTCTGTGAAAAGTTACCACCGACTGGTGAGGCTGTCCTTTTCCGCAGCGCACTATGTCAAGCGTCGATACTTCTTCGTCGCACACCGCGTCAACCGATTTCCAGAGCTGCAGCGGTTCATAACTTCTTATTCCGCCTTTTACGGGCCTTATAATTTTACCATTCTTAATCTCCCAGCTTAGTCCCAGCGGAGCCACAGATTTTGATCTGTCGCGCGATTGAGTAACTTCCCAGACCGCCCCCATGCCGGGGATTGGAGGCCCGATAATCAAGCCTCTTTCCGTGCTCTCTATCAATTTTCTGATAGACGTGCTACCGGGAAGGATATGCATATTATGCATCCTGATAATAGGCGGGCGGTTCCACCCGTGGGCGCGCATTGAGGCTGTCAAATACTCCTGCCCTGCCTCCTGCGCGGTCTCCCGCGAGTTTAGGCACCTTAGCAGAACGCCTTCCTTTATTATGTCAAGACGTTTTGCCGGAACTCCCTCGTCATCATAGCCGTAGTTTGCAGGGCTGTAAATATCCCCCTTGTTCTGAATAATCTCAAAATATTTCCAGTATTTCCCAAAATCCTTTTTCGGCCGGTGGCGCACCACAGTATTCCCGTTTACCTCTAAGTTAATCAGCTTGGATCCAATCTTCAATTTCCCCAGGTCGTCTGTTTTAATAAAGGTCGTTCCTGCAAAATTAGTCTCAGCGCCGTTTATCCGGTCAAGCTCTATGGGGTGGCCGGCAAAATGATGGATATCCAGCCCTCCGATACAATCAATTATTCCGGTAGGACACGTCGTTGCCTCTTTCATATCTGAGAGAAGAGAAAGGCCTTTCTCGACAGAA
>CAIWRR010000224.1 GCA_903915125.1 Candidatus Firestoneibacteriota bacterium
ACTGACCCGGACAAAAGCTTCGGGTGGTACTGCTCGCCCACGGACATAATGGGACTGACTGATTACAAAAAACACGGATATAACTCTCTCGCAAGCGGGTTTGAATGCAGCATCAAATCGGTGTCCGGCGGCAAGGCAACTCTGAATTTCTCCGCGATGGACAAAACCATAGCAACACTCAAAAAGGTAGGACTGGAAAGCTACCGGCACATAGGAACTGCGATAAATATCTTCACGGAACTCAACCAGAAGGGCCTCAAGGATTTCACTTCCGAGTATAACGAGACCTACAAAGACTGCCTCCGCCAAATGCGCGATCACTCCGCTAAACAGGGAGTTAAACTTTGCTTCTGGCTGGTGGACGAACCAAGAGAAACGATGTTAAACACCTGGAACCGGAACCTCGCCGACACGCTGAAGTTCGCGAAGCTCGGGACAGAAGCCGGAGTAGAGACCTATCAGGATGTAATGACGGACGACCAGTTCACTCCGGAGCAGAGGACTAGCCTCATTTCAGCCTTTGACATCGTGAGCCCGCATGGCGTAAAGAAGTACTGCCCTCTGATAATAGAAGAGACAAAAAAACTCAATAAGCAGTTATGGTTATACAATACCAGCATAGACCGCTTCGGCTTCTCCACCTGGAAGCATAATGCGGTCGGCAGGACCGAGTGGGCCTACAATTGCGGGCTGAACGAACTGACCGCAAAGAACATTGACACCTGGTCCAGCACGCGTATGGGCGACCCTGCCTGTTCAATAATATACCCGGCAAAAAACGAGGTTATCCCTTCTCCTTCTTTCGAAAAGGCTTCACAGGGTATCATTGATTACCGTTATGTCTACACGCTTGAGCAGGCAATCAAATCCCTTAGGGAGTCCGGTTCACCCGAAGGAAAGAAAGCGGCGGATGGCGCGCAGGCAAAACTGAGAGTCATCAAGGAAGCGGCTCCCGCATATGCTGACACCCCGATACCGGATCCGACGATACAGGATACATGGAGAAGGGTGGTGGCGGAGGAAATAGTAAAGTTGCAGGGGATACTACAAAAATAGCTCTTTCATTAAAAGTTTGTAAAGTTTTTAAGGTTCATAAGGTTTATAAGGTAAGAGCAAAACCTCAAATGCTTAGATAAAAACTTGTAAGGTAAATAAGGTTCATAAGGTTTAAAAAGTAAAAGCAAACCTTAAAACTTAGATAAAAGATAAACAAAAAACCCTCCTTGGTTTCGGGAGGGTTTTGTTTTGTTGGTCTGTGTTTTGCCCTTACTTTATAAACTTTACAAACCTTACGAACCTTACAAACTTTTTCCTGCCACATACCCCGATGAGAACGCGAACTGCATATTGTAGCCCCCCGAGATTCCGTCGACATCTAGAAGTTCTCCAGCGACATAAAGTCCCTTGGTCTTTTTTGACTCCATAGTTAAAGGATCAATCTCCGAGACTTCAACTCCGCCCGCAGTGACCATAGCATCGTCAAAACTTTTAGGCCCGGTCACTTCTATCTTCCAGTTGGAAAGTTTTTTGCAGATGCTCCTAATTTCTTCCGCGGAAACATCCTTCGAGGTTGCGTCCGGGTTTACCTTGAGTTCGGCGAGCAGGGCCTTTACGCCTTTTTTATTGATACGGCCCGAAAGCGCCGAAGCTATGCTCAGCTGAGGCTTTGTTTTCATAAGTTTTGCTATGCTTTCCGCCGCGTTTTTCCTTCCGGGAAGGAAATTGATGAAACATTCAGAACCCGTTAGTGCGCCGAGAGAACTTGCGTCCATCGCGCACGGCCCTGATATTCCGTAGGAAGTAAAGAGCAGGTCTCCCGGATAGACCCTTTCAAAAGCCGGGGTCCTGACCGTGATTTCAGCTTCCTGTTTTACGCCCTGCATCCTGTGAAAGAAGGACCCCGATAGTTTCAAGGGGACCAGGGCTGGCCTCTGCGGAACAATACTGTGCCCGAATCCGGCTGCAAGCGCCGCTCCCTTCAAAGAATTCCCGAGGAGTTTGTAACCTATCCCGCCCC
>CAIWRR010000225.1 GCA_903915125.1 Candidatus Firestoneibacteriota bacterium
CAGCACGCCTGCCTGTCACGCAGGAGGTCGCGGGTTCGAATCCCGTCGACCCCGCCAAAATCATCGCGAAGCGATGATTTTGGCAGAGCAATCGATAATAGAAATTAGATAATCTGTCGATTGCAGTCTATTGTTCAATTTTCTATTATCATTCCGAGGTGACTAAGGTAGAATGCCTTTCCTTTTTGAAAAACTCAATGTTTACAATAAAGCTCTTGATTTTGCAGATATAATATACGATTTCACAAAAGAATTTCCCAGAGGCAGTTATTACATTTCAGACCAAATTAATCGTGCATCGCTTTCCATTGCCGCAAATATTGCCGAAGGTAATGGTAGATATCACAAGAACGACAGAATGAATTTCTTCAGGATTGCGAGAGGTTCTGCATTCGAATGTGTCCCCATCCTTGAGCTCTGCAAACGGAAAAAACTTATAGATACAAAGAGTTGCGAGCAATTGAAATTTCAATTAGAAGAGATAAGTAAAATGCTTACGGGACTGATAAACTACTAAAGGAGAGGAGCCCTTATGTCCCACAAAATAGTTCCAATCCTCTCAAAGAAAGATATCCCAAAACTTTACAAAAACACCCCTATTTCACTGCTTTTCGAATACCACAATTTTGGCAGAGAGTTTGATGAATATCCTTCCGCCAAACTGCTTGTAGGTATGTGTATGGATAACCGCAAGTATCTTCATATCCCTGACAATTTCTCGTTCATCATAAGATCCGGCGGAGCCAATCTACGTTACAGCGAGTTTAAGGTTTCTTTTGCCATAGCCGTAGGACATGTGAAGCACATAGCTTTGATTGGCCACAATCATTGCGCCATGACAAACCTCATATCAAAGAAGAAGCAGTTTATTGAAGGTCTGGTCAAGAATGCCGGTTGGAAGAAAGAAGCCGCAGAAGATCATTTTATGAACATGGCTCCTATGCACGAGATTGGCAATGAGATTGATTTTATAGTTGAAGAGAAGCACAGGCTTTCCAGAAAGTATCCCAAGATAATGATTGCGCCGCTGTTCTATAAAGTGGAGGACAACCGGCTCTATCTTATCAGGTAATTGTAAAGTTCACATATGAAAGGCCGCCCTGAAATATGTTTGGGCGGCCTTTTTGTCGTTGAGAATGGTTAGCGACGCTGATAATATACATTTCTATGGACACAGTAAATGAACCTAAAGCCCTGCTTGGCGGCCACAGAAAACGGCTGCGCGAAAGATTTCTCAAAACCGGCTTTGACGGATTTCAGGACTATGAGATTGTCGAACTCCTGTTGACTCTTGCAACGCCGAGACGCGACTGCAAAAAAATGGCAAAGGAATTGATTGGCAGATTCGGCACTCTCAGGAAGGTGCTTGAGTCAGAAACGGAGGAATTGACCGCTGTTAAAGGGGTCGGAAAGCTGAATGTTTTTGGTTTTAAACTCGGCAGAGAGCTCGCGAAGACCTACCTGGAACAGAAAGTGAAACAGGAATACGCGTGCCGTTCCTCAAAAGAAGTATTTGACTACCTGTATGTGTCCATGCGCGACCTTAAGAAAGAAGTATTTAAAGTCCTCTACTTGAACAGCCAGAACCGCATAGTTGATGTTGAGGATATCTTCGAGGGCAGTCTAAATTCCAGCTCCGTTTATCCGAGAGAGATAATCAAGAGCGCGATGGCCAGGCATTCGGCGGCTCTCATATTTGCCCATAACCATCCTTCCGGAATTCCTTCTCCGAGCGATTCGGATAAAGCAGTTACAGAGAACCTTGTGCATGCCGGCCAGCTGATGGAGATAAAAGTGCTGGATCATATAGTTGTAGGAGATAACCGTTACTTCAGTTTTGCGGATTGCGGACTGATAAAAGATTACGAGCTTAGCGGTAAATTCGGCAAAAAGATATAGAAACCCCGCCATTTATTTGATATAATTCAAACAGAGTAATACGCCTAAAATATTCTGTAAAGGAGATATTTCCATGTCAGGACACTCAAAATGGGCAACAATTAAGAGAAAAAAAGGGGCAAACGACGCTAAACGAGGAAAGATGTTTTCCAAGATACTGCGCGAGATCACCATTGCCGCTAAGAAGAGCGGCGGAAGCGTGGATACGAATGCCTACCTTAGAACGGTTGTTGCTAAGGCTAAAGCCGTTAATATGCCGCAGGAGAACATAAAGAGGGCCATCCAGAAGGGTACAGGGGAGCTTGAAGGCGCCACCTACGAAGAGATAACCTACGAGGGCTATGGTCCCGGCGGGGTAGCTGTATTTATTGAGGGTTCAACCGATAACAAGAACAGAACCTCTGCCGAGATAAGGACCATTTTCTCCAAACACGGCGGCAATATGGGTGAGGCAGGTTGTGTGTCTTATATGTTTGGGAAGAAAGGCTTGATCTCTGTTTCCAAGGA
>CAIWRR010000226.1 GCA_903915125.1 Candidatus Firestoneibacteriota bacterium
ACCGTGTCGGCGTGAAGCTGAAGGAAACTCGCCGGAACCAGCTGGGTCACCGGGCCTTCCACCGCCGCGGCTATGACGTCCGCTTTGTTGCCGCCGCTGGCTAGCAATACTATTTTTCTCGCCTCAAGTATGGTGCCGATACCCATAGTTACCGCGGTTTTCGGAACTTCATCCATTGTCTTGAAAAACCTCGCGTTATCGGCTATAGTTCTCTGAGATATCGCCACTTTTCTGGTCTTAGACATCGCGCCGGAAAGCGGCTCGTTGAACGCGATATGCCCGTTGCTTCCTATGCCGAGTACCTGCAGGTCTATGCCGCCCCACGCCTTGATTTTCGCCTCGTATTCCGCGCAGGATTTTTCTATGTCCTTCGCGAGCCCGTCGGGAACATTGGTGTTCTTCTTGTCAATGTTTATATGGTTAAACAGGTTTTCGTTCATAAAATACCTGTAACTCTGGTCGTGCGTTCCCGGCAGCCCCACATACTCGTCAAGGTTGAATGACCTTACCTTTTTAAAGTCCAGAGCGCCGCTTTTGTAAAGTTTTATGAGTTCCGCGTACATCTTTACCGGCGTTCCGCCGGTGGCCAGCCCGAGCACGGCTTTAGGATTCTTTTTTACCGCGGCCGCGACAAGCTCAGCCCCTTTCTTTGACATTTCATCCGCTGAATTTGTTATTATTACTTCCATTGTTTTCCTCCAAAAGTTATTTTATTTTGCAGCCGTTCCCCTTGTAAAGCGGGGAGAGTTTCCTGAGCCTGTCTACGATTTCCGAGAATTTTTCAACGACGAAATCCATATCCTCTTTAGTGGAGGACTTTCCGAGCGAGAACCTGATGGAACCGTGGGCCAGCTCGGGGGGAATGCCTATGGCGGACAGCACGTGCGACGGTTCAAGGGAACCCGAGGTGCAGGCGGAGCCCGTGGAGGCGCAGATGCCGTCCATATCCAGGTTCAAAAGCATTGATTCACCCTCTATGTATTTGACCGCGATGTTAATGTTTCCGGGCAGCCTCTTTACCGCGTGCCCGTTCAATTTGATTTCGGGTATCTTCTTCATAAGCTTCGCTATCATCCCGTCGCGAAGCGCAGAAAGCCGCTTGCTTTCCGCAGGCAGCGCGGCAACCGCCAGTTCCACCGCCTTTCCGAACCCTATTATCCCGGCTGTATTTTCCGTTCCCGCCCTTCTTCTTCTTTCCTGCTCGCCGCCGTGCATCAGTTTTGAGCACTTCACGCCTTTCCTGATATAAAGAGCTCCTACACCCTTCGGGCCGTAGAGTTTATGGGCGGAAACAGAGAGCAAATCAAGGTTTTGCGCTTCCACATCTATCGGAAGGCTGCCGAGCGCTTGCACCGCGTCCGTGTGAAAAATCACTCCGTTCTCGCGGCAGACAGCGCCGATTTCCCTGACAGGCTGAACGCTCCCGATTTCATTGTTGGCGAACATTATTGAGACGATAACCGTTTCTTTATTCAGCGCCTTTTTGACCTCCACCGGGTCAACTAACCCATCGCGGTCAACGGGCAGGTAGGTCACTTTGCACCCTTCCTTTTCAAGGAAATGGCAAGTCTCAAGGACGGCATGGTGCTCTATTTTTGAGGTGATGATATGGGCGGTTTTCCTGCCTGAAGCCCTGACGGCCCCTATGATTGCGTTATTATCGGATTCGGTCCCCCCGCTCGTGAAAACTGTCTCCGAGACATCGGCGTTTATGGCTTTAGCGAACTTCTCCCTTGCGATTTCTATGCCTTCTTTCGCTTCGCGCCCGAAAAAGTAAATGGTGGAAGGGTTGCCGAACCTCTCGGTAAAAAAAGGCAGCATTTCATTTAACACTTCAGGATGCACTGGCGTTGTCGCCGCGTGGTCCAGATAAATACGTTTCATAGGGCTCCTTCATAAAATGCTTAGAAAGTTTGTAACGTTTATAAGGTCACGAGTTCAATAAGGAAGTGCAACACTTAGGAGGTTATGTTAACCTAAGTGTCTATGAAAAAGCAATATAAGCACTTCAGTATCGAAGATCGAGATTTGCTATGTGCGTATCACAATCAAGGCCTAAG
>CAIWRR010000227.1 GCA_903915125.1 Candidatus Firestoneibacteriota bacterium
CCTCACTTGTGCAAAGATAAGCACCATATCACTTAAGTTAAAATCACAAATTCCAAGCACCAAATCACAAATAAAAACACAAAAACCAAGGTACAAAAAGATTTGTTAAGCACTTTGCAGTTTTACATTTTTGTGTTTATTTGGTGCTTGGTGCTTGAGATTTGGTGCTTGAACCCTTTCTATTTTTTCCCTAAATTGAACTTAGCATGTAGCGCCCTGACTGCCATCTCGCAGTCTTTCTGCGCGATAACGCAGGAGATCTTAATCTCCGAGGTTGTAATCATATCAATATTCACGCCTGCCGCAGCCAGCGCTTCAAACATCATCGCCGCGACTCCGGAGTGGCTCTTCATTCCCACGCCGACAGCCGAAACTTTGGTTATTGAATCATCGGTCAATATTTTCTTTATGCCGACCTTGTCTTTCACGCTTTCCAGAGCCTTCACGGTTTTTTTCACTTCGCCTGTCGGAACCGTGAAAGAGATGTTCGTGATGCCGTCTTCCGAGACATCCTGCACTATCATATCAATGTTCACATTCTCGAGGGCAACCGCCGAAAAAATTATAGCTGCCATTCCCGGCGTGTCCTTAATGCCGAGAACCGATATTTTGGATTCGTCCTTATTGTAGGTTATTCCCGTGACAAAAAGTTTCTCCATCTCCTTCGCCTCCTTAACTACCAGCGTGCCGGGGTTATCGTTAAAGCTGGACCTCACCCTCATAGGCACATTATAATTTTGAGCGTATTCAATTGACCTGGCGTTGACTACCTGCGCTCCCGCGCTTGCCAGTTCCAGCATTTCCTCGTAAGTAATCCTGGGCAGCAGGGTCGCGTCCGGGCAGACCTTCGGGTTCGCGGTCATTATGCCGTCGACATCCTTGTAGAGTTCGCAGACCTCGGCGTTTAACGCGGAAGCAATCGCTACCGCGGAAAGATCCGAGCCGCCCCTGCCAAGAGTCGTAATATCCATCTCGGTATCCATTCCCTGGAAGCCGGCGACGATTACTATTTTATCAAGATTTAACGCCTTCTCTATTTTTTCCGAACCGACCTTAACGATCCTTGCCTTACCATGCACATCATCCGTTACGATGCCTACCTGCGGCCCCGTGAAGGAGATAGCGTCATAACCAAGCGCCTTGATGGCAATGGTCATAAGCGCGATTGATTTTTGCTCGCCGCACGCCAGCAGGACATCCATCTCTCTTTCATCGGGAGAATCGGTTATCTGGTTCGCCAGGCTTATCAGGTCATCCGTTTCATCGCCCGGCGCGGAAACAACGACAACAACCTTGTGCCCCTCGTTCTTGGTCTTTACAATCCTCTTCGCCACATTCTTGACGCGTTCCGGAGTGGCTACCGAGGTGCCGCCATATTTCTGGACAATAATGCCCATCTTTTTTACCGTCCTTTAAGCAAAAAGTTTTTCTATCAACGACCAGCCGAGACTTACAAGTTCTCCCCCGGCCGAGGTAACTTCGTCAAATTTCGCCGCTCCTTGCTGTTCATCCTTGGAGCGGTAAAGCAGCCAAGGCACAGGATCCGACGTATGCGTCTTTATATCAAGCGGTGTCGGATGATCCGGACAGACGAGAATATTAAAATCTTCCTCCGCCTGCCTTAAGCCCTCAACCACCGGACCTATTATCTTTGAGTCAATGTCTTCCAGCGCCTTAACTTTGCCTTTCGCGTCGCCGTTATGACCGGTCTCGTCCGTCGCTTCAACGTGAATCACAACAAAGTCGTTTCCCTTCTTCTTTAAATACTTGAGCGCGTAATCCGCCTTGTTAGCGTAGTTCGTGTCTATGTAGCCGGTTATTCCCGGGACCTCCAGTACTTCAAGCCCGGCCGAGATGGCAATGCCTTTCACCAGATCCACCGCCGAGATGCAGGCGCCCTTCACTTTATACTTATCCTGGAAAGAAGGCAGGTTCATCCCTCTTCCCGCGCCCCAGAACCAGAGCATAGTAGCCGGATTCTTGCCCGAAAGCTTTCTGTCGCGGTTAATTTCGTGAAACTCAAGGAGCATAGCCGAATCTTCCATCATCTGGCGCATAATTTTATCGCCCTTGCCTTTAGGAAGATACGCGTCAATATTCTTTCCGGTAATATCGTGCGGCGGCGTACACTTCATCTCCGGAGAAAACTTCGGAGAGAGCATAAGGTGCCTGTATCCGGTTCCCGGGAAGAACTTAACGTCTTTATTGCCGAGCTTCTCTTCAATCATCTTCAAAAGCACTTTGGCTTCCGCCGTGGTGATATGGCCGGAGCTGTAATCTACCATTACGCGGTTCTTAACGGTTACGAGGTTGCACCTGAAAGCGACATCTTTTTCCGAAAGGATTACGCCAAGACTCGCCGCTTCAAGAGGCCCTCTGCCGTTATAGAACCTGATCGGGTCATAACCAAGAACCGAAAGGATAGCCACATCGCTTCCCGGCTCAAACTTCTGCGGGACATTCTTAACCAGCCCGATAACGCCTTTTGCCGATAGGCCGTCAAGGACAGGCTTTTTAGCTGCCTGCATAGGCGTTTTACCGCCAAGCGCTTCAGCCGGCCTGTCCGCAAGGCCGTCCGGTATTATCAAGACATATTTCATAATATCGATGATTTTATCAAATCCACCGCTGCTTTTCCATATGATTATGAGGCTTTGGCGCCCCGCGCTTAGCGTCTGTTTTAGCTGCAAGGATCAGCAATATAATAACTGACTCTTTAGCACTCTTTATGATACGCCAATCCTGAATGAAAAAGGCCGCCCTTTCAGGCGGCCCGGAATACCCTGTTTTTGCCCGCTATTCCAGCTTCAAAAATACCGTGCGATTCTTCTTAACGCTTATATTTAAAGCATCCGCGGGTTCTTCCTTGATCATATCCGTCACTGATTTGAACGCCAACTTCGTGTCAAGCTTGACAGTAACATCTTTATCGGTCAGATTGATGATATACGTGACAAATGCGCCGTCCTTTGCCAGAGTCCTGCTCTCTATGCCGTTCACCCTCTTGCCGTCTTTGTTTACTATCGTGACCAGGCGCTCAATCTTTTCATCCCTGACGACCAGGTCAAAGAATTTCCAGAGACTCTCTTTTTCAAGCGAAGTCGCGAGATAATAAACCTTTCCCTTTCCTTTCTTGTTTACAATTATCGCCGGCTTGCCGTCATCAAATGTAGCCAGCACCTCGGCGTTCTTTCCGGTCTTGATGTCCTGCACAACTCCCAGCCCCTCATAGGAGACATTGCCGCCGCCAAGGATTCCGCTCGTTCCGCTTACCTTTACCCTTTTTACATTGCTCAGCTCTATATCCGA
>CAIWRR010000228.1 GCA_903915125.1 Candidatus Firestoneibacteriota bacterium
CAGCGATTCATCCGCCACTATTTTTATGTTCTTTAGTCCCGCCGGCCCGGCAAAACCCACCGGAGCGGAAGTCAACTTTTCAACGGACTTGGCGTCGGCCATAAAGACTTCCGTAGCGTCCATTTGTCTTTTAAGCTTATGCTCATTAAGTTCATCATCGCCCTTCAGGAGCACGGCAACCGGTTCACCGTCCACAAAACAGATAAGCGTCTTCACAAGTTCCGACGTCTTCTTCTTCAGGAAAACTGCCACTTCTTCAATGGTCTTCAACTTAGGAGTGCTTACTTTCTCAACGGGTTTTTCGGCTTCCGAAGGATTGCCGGAAAAGCTGCTTTTCCCGCCGGAGCGCTCCCGGTTCGCGGCGCAGCCGCATTTTTCGCAGTGAATTATGGTCTCCTCTCCCGTATCGGCGAGCACCATAAACTCATGGGAAAACGAACCTCCGATATTTCCGGATTCCGCCTCCACAGCGCGGAACTTAAGCCCGCAACGCGTGAAAATATTGCCGTAGGCTTTAAACATTGCCGCGTAAACGGCCTCAGCGCCTTTCTCGTCGCGGTCAAATGAATACGCATCCTTCATCATAAACTCGCGCGCTCTTATAAGCCCGAAACGGGGGCGTATTTCATCCCTGAACTTTATCTGTATTTGGTATAGGTTCTTCGGCAAATCGCGGTAGGACCTGACTTCACTTCTGACTATGTCGGTGATGACCTCTTCGTGCGTCGGTCCCAGCGCGAACTTACGGTCCGCCCTGTCGTTGACCCGCATCATTTCCTTGCCGTAGAGGCTCCAGCGTCCTGTCTCCGTCCAGAGTTCCGCCGGGGAGAGTATCGGCATCAGCAGTTCTTCCGCGCCCGCCTTGTTCATTTCATCCCTTACAATCGCTGCAATCTTCTGCAGCACGCGAAGCCCGATCGGCATTATGCTGTAAATTCCAGAAGCGGTTTTCTTGATATAACCGCCCCTGACCATTAATTTATGGCTTGCTATTTCAGCGTCAGCCGGCGCGTCTTTCAAAGTCGGCAACAATGCTCTGGACCATTTCATTTTATTCTCCTCTTTTGCCTGCCGGCATTAATACCGGACAGAACAATCATTATAAATCATATTTCAATTGGTGTAAAGCGTGAATATGGAAGCAGTTCCATACTTGCGGCGGGAAGCATTGCGCTAACGGACGGGAAATAGGCCTGTTTCGGTGTCCAATAGAACCCCGGCAAACCGGGCAGAAATATTATTTCGGTTTTGTTTTCTTTATCTTGACGGCATCCAGGCCGGCTCTCACTGCGTACATCAATTCCTGCAGGTGAAACGGTTTCTCAACATACTTGACAGACTGGTCCGCGAGTATTTCAACGCCCATCTCAGTCCTCAGGTAGCCGCTAGAAAGAATAACCTTAACTTCCGGATTTATCTCTTTCAGTTTTTCCATAGCTTCTTTCCCGCTAAGCTGCGGCATCAACAAATCCAGTATAACGAGTTTTATCTTCCCGCTGTTTTTCTTGTAAATCTTAACGGCTTCTGCACCGTCAGACGCGAGCAGCACCTTGTAGCCGTGATGTTTCAGCACGCCCCTTATTGAGAGCCTTATCTTCTCTTCGTCGTCCGCCACCAATATCGTTTCGTCCCCGGAAAAAATACTTGTCATTTTGCCCCCAATTTCTGTCACGTTGAGCTGCCAAAACATACCCCAGGTCAACCGTAACTTCTTTTATGCCGAAACACACTCATCGATTACTAACACAGGCAGGCTTTCACTTTCGCATGATAAAGCATTTTTCTATTTCCATCCTGAGCATTGAGAAATCAAAAGGTTTCTGTACAACTCCATAAACTCCGTATTTGTGAAGAACCGGCTGCCAGTTGTTCAGCTCCGCGCCTCCGAGGCCGGTGACAACAATAACTTTTATTCCCTGGAAACGCGAGTTTAAATCGCCAAGCAGGACTTCGAAATTTGTCCCCGGAAGGACCATATCAAGAAGAACCACATCCGCCTTGAATTTTTCGAGTGCCAGCAGGGCATCTTTCCCGTTTCCGGCTGTCTCAACGGTATAACCCGAGGCGCCGAGTATTGTTTTCATGAGCCCGAGTATGGACTTTTCATCATCAACAACAAGTATTCTTCCTCCACTTGCCGGAGGCATGTCTTTAATGCCGGGAGCGTTCAGTTCGCCTGGCTTTTTTGAAACAACCGGGATTGAAACCGCGAATTTAGCTCCCTTCCCTTCGACGCTCTCAACGGTTATCTGGCCTCCAAGCCCTTTGACTATCGAATAGCTCACCGCAAGGCCCAATCCCACGCCGTGCTGACCTCCTTCGCCGAACGCGCTTTTCGTGGTAAAAAATGGAGTAAAAATCTTATCAAGGTTCTCTTTCTTGATTCCGAACCCCGTATCGGCAACGCTCGCGCAAATATTTCCGTCAGAAAAACTCACCCGCGCAGTTATTGTCCCGCCGGAAGACATTGCCTCTTGCGCGTTCTTGAGAAGATTGATAAAGACCTGCAGGAGCAGTTTGTCGTCGGTGAGCGTGGGGGGGACATTCCCGAATTCCCTGACAATATTTATCCCTTGTTTGGAATATTGTTTTTCTATCAATTCAACTGCCTTGCCCATGCACTTTACGATGTCAACCGCGTGTTTCTCCATCTTTTGTTTCCTGGCAAAATCATTCAGCCTTCGCGCTATCGTTGAAGCCTGGCTTGTTGTCTCCACAACGGTGCCTGCCATCCTTTCATAAGCGTCCTTTGTCCCGACCAGCATGGCTTCTTCCGCGGAAAGCTGAATTATAGTGAGCAGATTGTTGAATTCATGCGACACCCCCGCCGCAAGCTGTCCTATAGTTTCAAGCTTCTGCGCCTGAATCAGGGTGGCTTCAAGCCTTCTCCTTTCGGTGATATCTATAATAGTCCAAAGAAACTAGACCACTTTGTATCATGGTTTAAGGTGTAAAAGCAAACAAACTTTCTGACTCGTTTTTGGTTCTGAAAGTCTTCTCACGTTTCGTTTAAGCGAACGATCCCTCCC
>CAIWRR010000229.1 GCA_903915125.1 Candidatus Firestoneibacteriota bacterium
CTATGTCCGCAAAAAGATGTACAACCAGGTCATCTTTGACGAACATGAGCTAACCCTGCCGGCGCATATCTTCGAAACCTCGGCTATCTGGTTTGAGATACCCAACACGTTAAAAGAAATGATCCGCGACTGCGATATCGGCGATTTCAAGGGCGGGATTCACGCGGCGGAACACGCCCTTATTTCGATGTTCCCGCTCTTCGCGCTTTGCGACCGGCTTGATCTTGGAGGAGTTTCCTATGACTTCTATTCACAGTTCAATTCTCCGGGAATCTTCATCTACGACGCCCATTCCGGCGGAGTTGGCCTCTCGGAAAAAGCCTACGAAATAATCCATGAACTTGTGCCTGCGACCCTCAAAATGATACTATCCTGTCCCTGCGAGTCCGGCTGTCCTTCATGTATACAGTCAAGCAAATGCGGCAATGGCAACAAACCCCTGGATAAGACCGCGGCGGAGCATATCTTAAAGGCTTTCCTGACTGAAGAAGGCATTGGCAAAGAAGTAATACCGGCCGCCTGCCCGCCAAAAATAATAACTGCGCCGGAAACCGGGAAGAATACAGCGGATTTCGCCGGTAAGAACATTGTATTCCTGGATATAGAGACACAGCTTTCAGCGCAGGAAGTCGGCGGTTGGAATAAAAAACACCTTATGAAGATTGCCTGCCTGGTGCTATATTCAACAAGACAGGAGAAATACCTCGCTTACACCGAGGAAAACATAGGCGAAGCCGTGGAAGAGATAAAGAAAGCCGATCTGGTCGTAGGCTTCAATATAAAGAGTTTTGACTGGGCTGTCCTCGCGCCGTACACTCAAACCGACCTGTCTAAAATTCCGACTCTCGACCTGCTCGAGGAAGTAAAAAATCAAATAAACTTCAGGCTCAGCCTTGACCATCTTTCAATGGCGAACCTGAACAAAGGCAAATCAGCTGACGGGCTCCAATCGCTTCAATGGTTCCGCGAAGGAAAGATACAGCAGGTTATTGAATATTGCCAGTTTGATGTCCAGCTGACTAAAGAATTGTTTGAACTCGCGCTTGAAAAAGGTCACCTGCTCTATGTAACCAAAGAAGGCAGGCAGCTTCAGATTCCGCTTAACCTGACTAAGAGCGCTTTCTAGCGTCAAAAGGCAAATTATGCTCAATTTCAAATACTTTTTTCCCGGTTCACAACATAAATATTTTACCTGTGGAACGCTTAAATACACGCTCGGCGGAATGGTTATTCTTTTCATCTGGCTGTTATGGGGAGATTTCATATTTAATATATTCGATATTGCTCTGCTCCAGCAGGTAATGCCTCTAAAGCTCAAAGCTCTCGGAGCTTCTGATACCTTGAACGCCGTAGTAAATAAGTCGCTTGCCGCGTTCATAGCATTTTTCATGACTCCATTTATAAGTTTCCGCTCTGACCGCCACCGAGGGAAGAAAGGCCGCAGGATACCGTTTCTCCGTTGGTCAACGCCTTTTGTCGGGCTTTTTATGGTGCTGATGGGGTTTTCTGACTCTTTTGCGGCGCTGCTATCAGGAACTTCGCAGGTATTTCAGGTCGCCGGACTGACAATTACAAAACCGGCGTTGACCCTGATTATTATCTCAATTTTCCTGGTCGGCTTTGACTTCACTGCTTCTTTCGTCAATACGCTCTTCTGGTATCTGATAAATGATGTGGTGCCGCAAAAGGTTATGTCACGGTTCATAGCAATGTTCAAGATAACCGGGTTCCTGGCAGTTATGCTTTTCAATAAATATATTTTTCCTTCATCGCTGGATCATTTCAGGATAATTTTTGCCGTCTCGGGAGCAGCCTATGTGATCGGCTTCATGATTATGTGCTTTGCTGTTAAAGAGGGGGAATATCCCGGTCCTCATGCAGAGGAACAACCGGGATTTATTCCGGCAATCAAGACCTACTGGCGGGAATGCTTCAGTCACAGAATATATATTCTAGTCTTCTTTACGAGCGTGTTCTACCTGCTTTCGTCTGCTTCTTCGAATTTCGCTATACTCAGGAATACGGCATCTCTCAGATTGTCTATGAAAGATGTAGGCAATATGAATTTTTACACCGGGATAGTCAACATGGCTCTTCTTTTCCCTGCTGCGTGGCTGGCAGACAGGTTTCATCCGCTGAGAACATTTCTTTGGGGTCTTGTCGCCTATTTCATCCTCCATATTCTGCAGTGCGTCTGGATATTCAAGGATTTCGGAGAAATAAATTTGCCATTGTTGTACGTCTTCACAATAGCGCAAAACTGTATCACGGCTGTACTTGTGACTTCCGAAATACCTGTGTACATGAGGATTTTCCCCCGGGAAAAGTACGGCCAGTTCTGCGGGGCGAACGCGATGATTCGCACTCTTTTCTTCATACCGGGCAGCGTGCTGGCGGGATATTTTTTTGACCTTATTAGTAAAGTTACCGGCCCGGGTGACCAGCAATACAGGTATTATCCTCTCTGGACCGCCGCAGTGATCCTGCCCGGTATTTTCTTTGCGTACTTATTATTGAAAGAATGGAAGACCCTCGGAGGAGACAACGGATTTTCCGCCCCCGCTGTTCTTCCGCCGCCAACTCCAATTGATGATTGTGTTTAGGGATGTGATTTGCTAAAATCAAACATGCCGCAAAACCCCAAACAAATATCGGCGGAGATAGTAACGGTCGGAACAGAACTCCTGCTCGGCCACCTCATTGACACAAATTCCGCCTATCTCGGAGAAAAACTCGCAGAAATAGGAATAAATGTCTATTACAAAACCTCGGTAGGAGATAACGAAGAACGGCTCATTAATATCTTGAAACAGGCTGGGGCAAGAGCCGATGTTGTCATAGTAACCGGCGGACTCGGTCCGACAGTTGACGATATTACAAAAAATGCGGTAGTGAAACTGCTGAACCGCAAACTCCTGCTTAACGAGAAAGTACTTGAACAGATTCAGGATAGGTTCTCGAACATCAAAATGAAGATGGCCCAAAACAATCTCTCGCAGGCGCTGGTTCCCTCCGGCGCAGTGGTTATTGAGAACGGCAATGGGACCGCGCCGGGACTCAGGCTCCAGAACGAGGAAGGCAAGTATTTCATTCTGATGCCCGGCGTTCCGAGGGAAATGAAGTTGATGACGGAAATGAGCGTTCTGCCGTTCCTGAAAGAGACATTCAAACTCGAAGAAACAATCAGATCCAGGACGCTTAAATGTTTTGGCCTGGGAGAATCAACAGTTGATGAAAAGATAAATGATATTTTCACCGCTTCAACTAACCCTACGATAGCCTTGCTGGCTTCTCACACTGAAGTTAAGATCAGGCTCACCTCTAAAGCAAAATCGACCGAAGCCGCCAAGGAAGCAATATCCCGGGTTGAGAAGGAGATCCTGCGCAGGCTTGGAGAGAATATATTTGCGATTGACGAAGGAAGCATGGAGAGCAAAACAGCGGAACTTTTATCAACCGGTAAACTCACGCTTGCTATCGCAGAATCCTGCACCGGAGGGCTTATCTCTGATAAGTTAACCAATGTCCCGGGAGCGTCCGAGTTCCTAAAGCTCGGGGTCGTTTGTTACAGCAATCAGGCTAAGGAAAGACTTCTAAACGTTCCTTCAAACGCCATCAATGTGTTTGGAGCTGTCAGCAAACAGGTGGCGGAACAAATGGCTCTCGGAGTCAAGAAGATTTCAAACGCCGATATTGGACTGGCTGTTACCGGTATCGCTGGTCCAAGCGGAGGTTCAGAGGAAAAACCCGTAGGGCTTGTTTATATCGCGCTTTCCACGGTTTCAGGCATGCAGGTGAAGGAATGCCGGTTTAAAGGTGAAAGAATTAAGATCAAGGAACAATCTGCTCAAACCGCCCTGGACATGCTGCGAAGGTCCCTTCTTAACAGCTAAGACTTTCTATTTCGTCATGCCGACAGCAATCCGCAGCTATTGACTAAGTGCTTCTGCTATTATCTTTTTTGCGACAGGCGCGGCCACTTCCATGCCTTTCCCGCTGGCGTCACAAAGTATTGCCATGGCAATCTTGGGATTATCCGCCGGAGCAAAACATATAAACCAGCCGTCAAGCCCTTTGCCGGACGTCCTCGCGGTTCCTGTTTTTCCTGCCACCTTTATTCCGGGAACGCGCGCTTTCTGACCCAGCCCGCGCTCGACTGCGTCAACCATGTAGAGGTTTAACTGGGCGGCGGTTTCTTTCTTAAGCACGTTCTTCATAACCATGGGTTCTTCCTTATATACCGAGTCGCCGACTATATTTTTTACTTCCTTGATTATGTAAGGCTTCATGAGTGTTCCGCCGTTAGCAACCGTTGAGGCCATGCAGGCTGCTATGAGAGGGGTTATACGGAAATCCTTACCTAGCCCGGTGGACTTGTTTGCGAGATCATATTTGCTTTCGGATTCAATGGGGACGCTGCTCGTCGCAACCGGAAGTTGCATGTCTATCGGAGTATTAAAGCCGTACTTGTTGGCGTATTCGTAGATTTTGCTGTAGCCGAGCACGGAGCCTATCTTTTGGAACGCAATGTTGCAAGACTGGTCAATGGCCTCTTCAACGCTTTTTACGTTTCCGTGTTTTTCCCAACAGAAAAACACTTTTCCTTCTATCACCTTCGAACCATTGCAGATTAACGGGAAGATATCTTTCTCTGAAAGACCGCTTTCTATCATGGCCGAAGTAGTTATTATTTTACAGATTGAACCGGGTTCGTAAAGGCCTTCGAACGCCCGGTTAAGGAAAACATTGTTCTTCATTGCCCTATATCTCGAATATTCTTTCTCTATTTTATCGGGATTGAATTTAGGATTAGAAACCGCGGCTAGTATCGCTCCTGTCTTTGGGTCTAGAATAACCACCGCGCCGGATGTGTTTAAGGCGGATGAGGCTATGCGCTGAAGCCTGGAGTCTATGCATAAAGTTATTGTGTTACCAGGAAAGTTATTGCCCATCTTGTCAAGCAGGCCGAGTTTTAGTTTTTCACTGCTGTAGCCTATGATCTTATCCAGGTTACTCTCAGCTGAGAATATTAGCTTTCCCTTGGCCACACTTCTTCGAAGGACCGGGACTCCGTTCCTGTCAACAATCAGATCAATGGCATCGCTATCTTTCTGTCTCTGAGCCAGTTCTAAATATTTTGTAAGTTCCTTATTCCCGGGAGAAACCGAAAGACCTCTTTTGTAAATCTCAATTGCATCTTGTATTCTTTCCAGTGAATGAAGACAGATTCCCTGCCAGAGAATTCCTTTCTTGTCTCCCGGTACAATCCTGTTATGATGCTCAAACTCTATTAAAGCCTGAGAATATTTCCCCTTTTTGAAATAATCCCGCCCGTTTTCATCGTGAGCGAATTCTCTTCTGTATTTCACGCCTTTCTCTAAAGCTTGTGAATAACACTCTTTTGCCTTGGCACTGTCTTCTTTTGCATTGTACATGTAACCAAAAGCGTCATAGATAAGAGGGTTTACACGGTCAAGCTGGAGCGCTTTATTTAAGTCATCCGTTGCGGCGTCATATTGACCGGCAAGCACAAGATTCCTGGAATGCCGCAATATTCCGATAATTTTTGCGTTTTTTCCGAAAAAACCTTGATAGACATAATATGTCAGGACACAGAGCGCGACAAACGCGAGAAATTTGACAAACACCGAAAAGTCCTTATTTTTCCTACCTAAATTGCTCCTCACAGTCAGGCCTCCGAAGGCTTATAACTTGCCGCTAAATGATACTTGATTGTGTGTCAGTGTGTCAACACTTAAAAGGCTTGACATAATAAGGATTTCGGTATATACTTAAAAAAAGATACCCCACCATTAAAGACCGGGGTACAAATCGGGAGGTGTCGAAAATGGCAAAGACGGATATAGTAGAAAAGATTGCTGACATCGCGAAAATCAACAAAGCTGAAGCGGGAAGGGCTCTTGACGGGCTCGTTGCGTACATCACGGCAGAGCTCAAAGCTGGACAGAAAGTGAAAATTGCGGGAATGGGCACATTTGTAGTGAAAGACAGGGCTGCAAGGAAAGCAAGGAACCCGAAAACCGGTGAAATGGTTGATGTTCCGGCGAAGAAAGCAGTAAGGTTTAGATCCAGCAAGTCTTTGAAGCTTGCGGTTCTGTAAGCTGATTTAGATACAATTGAAGCCCTGCTTGTAAATCAAGCAGGGCTTCTTTTTTTATGAGGATTTTCTCATTCAACGCAAAACAGTTGTGTTGCCCCGCCGCACATCGCACTATATATAGTGTAGAATTTCTTCTGCTTCTGTATGTTCTTTTTGATGAAGCTGATAATATTCTTTGTATTGCATAGCTGGCATAAAAGTATTATAATTTTCATTGTTTTCTGTTCAGTTTCCCCGTGCCGGAGGCAAATGAAATATTTCTCTAACTTATCGTTACTGATTCTCCTGTTTCCCGTGTTCGCTACGGGAGAACGGCCGGCCATTCAGGAATTCACTTATCCTCCGGAGCGCGCCTACACACATGTCTCGCTGGGATCTTCTTACAGCAGAAATATGGAGACTGAGGCCGCCATAGAAGAATTCAAACTCGCTTTGAAGGCCGACCCTGATTCAACATTCCTTAACCTGACGCTCGCCGATGAATATATTAAAGGAAACAAGGCTGGCGAAGCAATACTGGTTCTGCAAAACCTGTATGCAAAAAATAAAAGCCCGGAAGCCGGAGTATCGCTGGCGAAAATCTATCTTGAAGACGAAAAACCTGCCCGGGCACTTGAGATTCTGGAAAGCATAACGAAATCTTCTCCAAAAAACAGTTCCGCGTATTTTTACCTGGGGAACACCTATTTTAGGCTTGACCGCCTGGATGAAGCTGTTATTGCGTTCATGAAAAGCGCGGAAAATGACCAGGGAAACGAGGCTACCTATTACAACCTGGGACTTGTACTGTCAAAAAAAGCTGATCTTGTCGGCGCTGAGAAGGCGTATCTAAAAGCAGTTGAACTTGACCCTGTATATGCCTCCCCGCAGTATGCGCTGGGACTGCTCTATCAGTATCTTTCAAGGTATAAAGAAGCCCTTGAGCGCTTCAGAACCGTGGAGAGCCTGACGCCTTACGACGCAAGAGTATACGTAAGGATAGGAACGACACTCTCGCAATTAAACAGGAATGACGAAGCCGTACAGTATTTTAAAAAAGCCTCAGTGCTCTCGCCGGAGGACGCGGCCCCTTACTACAAACTCAGCCTTGTTTACAGGCAGCAAAAGAACGGACAAGAAGCGCTATTGATGATCAACAAAGCACTTGAACTTGACGGCGGTAACGCCGAAATCCTGCAAGTAAAAGGGCTCATACAGTTAGAAAGCGGGGATACTGAAGGAGCAATATTGACCTTTACCGAATTAACCGTAAAAGCCCCGGAAGAAGCTGCAGGTTACATGTATCTCTCCTATCTTTATAATAAGAAAAATGCCGCAAAAGCTGCCGTTTCAGTCCTGGAGCAGGGAGTTGCAAGACTGCCGATTAATACCGACCTAAAATTATATCTGGGAGGAGCCTACCTGGACTCCAAGGATTACGACCGGGCCGAACTCCAGTACCGGGCGCTCCTTGCGCTGCAGCCTGCGGATTCGAGAGGCAATTATTATCTCGGCGTCTGCTGCGAAAGGAAAAAAGACTATGATGAGGCTTTAATGAGGTTTAGAAATGCGATAAAGGCCGACCCGCAGAATGCTGACGCGTTGAATTACCTTGGTTTCATTTATGCGGACAGAGGGGAGAACCTCGAAGAAGCGTATGCTTTTCTGAAAAAAGCATGCGAAATTGAGCCGGGGAACGGCGCTTTTGTGGACAGCCTGGCTTGGGCTCTTTATAAACTTGGAAGAAACGATGAAGCAATGGCAAAAATAGAAGAAGCCGTGAAGCTGCTAAAAGACAAAGGGCAGGAAGATTCTCTGGTATTTGAGCACCTCGGCGATATATACTTGAAAGGATCCGCAAAAGAGAAAGCAAAAGAGTCGTACGGACTGTCCGTAAAGAGCGATCCCGGGAATGAAAATGCAAAGAAAAAACTCAAAGAGCTTCAAAATCCCACTCGTTAGACTCATTGCGGCGGCCTGCATCTCCGTCTTTTTGGCAGGCTGCGCGGGTGTCGCGCCTTCCATGAAAAAAGAGTTCGTGGCTGTAAAAACACAGGTAATGGTAACCCTAACTTCACCCAAAGGAAAACTCAAGAAGAAGTGCACGCTTGCCTGGGCCGCGCCATATTTTAGGATGGAAGTGCGCGGGTTTCTGAACGAACCTATAGCCGAACTCGCGGCTGATGCCGGGCGGCTTAAAATCTACCTCTACCAGTCTAACCTGTATTACGATGAGAAGGTGACGGACGCAGGTCCAATATTATGCAGCCTTTTCTCCGGGCGCGCCGCCAGTCCGTTTCTGCTGAAACTCACTAATAACACCCTAAACTTTAAGCTCAAATATGAAGCGCCGCTCGACGGCTCAGAAATACCCTATAGCGTTGAACTTTACGGAAGAGAGGGCGGAGTAAAAATAAACTTCATAAAACCGGACACGTCTTTTGTTTACGCGCCGGAGTATTTCCGTTTTAAAACACCGGAAAATGCGGTTAAGATCAATGAGGACGCTATAGTGGGAACGCTAAAATCATGGATAAACTGACGCTCTCATCGCCGGCAAAAATTAACCTGTACCTTAAAATCACAGCTAAGAGAGCCGACGGTTATCACGAACTAAGGACGCTCTTTCAGGCTGTTGATATTTTCGACGAACTCACCATTGAAAAAGCTGTTTCCGGAATTGAGGTTCTTTGCGATGATCCGGCTGTCCCGGGCGGAGTAAAGAATATCGCGTATAAAGCAGCCTCCCTGCTTTTCGCCGGACGGACAGACTTTGGGGTCAGAATAACAATCAAGAAACGCATACTCTCACTCGCGGGGCTTGGCGGAGGTTCCGGCAACGCGGCGTTCACTCTGACCGGCATTGACCGGCTTTTCAACCTCAAAACGCCAAGACAGGAGCTTTCACGCCTGGCACTGCTCTGTGGAGCCGATGTTCCATTCTTCCTTAACCCGGGAAGGGCTCTTGCCGAAGGGATTGGAGAGCGCTTAACAATATTAAAACAACCGGAAGAAATGTATTTTGTACTGGTGAACCCTGGCATAAAGAAACCTTCTACAAAAGCTATTTACGGGAATTTCAAATTTGGATTGAAAAAATACAGCGGCCTCGGCGACAATACTCTGTCGGATTTTTCAAGTTCCGGCATTTGTCGTATGCTCTATAACGACCTTGAGCCTGTAGTGGCAGAACTCTATCCGGTTATTCTTCAGATAAAAGCGGATTTATTGGCGGCGGGAGCGAAAGGCGCTCTGATGAGCGGAAGCGGTCTCACTGTTTTCGGAACTGCCCGGTCTGTCAATCAAGCTCAAGAGATAGCGTCGAGACTGTCAGGAAAGTACCCCTGGGTTAAGACCGCAACATCCTTCGATGGACAGGTATAAGCCCTAGATTACGCGGTTCCCTTTTAACTTGCCACTGGAAAGTATTTCATATCTATTTTTTCCCTTATGTAGACAATCGTCAGGCATATAAAGAGAATAAAATGACCTATAAACATTCCGGAAAAACTCTGTAAAAATGTGCTCGCGCCCGTGCAGGTTAATATAACTGCCGAGAAAAGGCCCACTAGAATCGTTTTCCTGTTTGCTTCGCTGATCCATGAACTTAGCCAAGAAACGGCCGCGTAATAAGCAAAAAGCGCGGTAGTATAGTGAGAAAGCCACGAAGAAGGCGAAATATAGAAAACCAATAGAAAAACTATTGAGTATTCCAGCGGGCGCAGTTTTCTGGGAGATCCGCGGAAAAGAAAAGCGTAAAAAGCCAGGAGAAAGACTTTAAAGAAAGCCGAGAAAGCTTTGACCTGTGCAATAGTAAAAAATGCCGGGTCTAGAAATTTGTGAATCCCCGCCTCCGAATATGATGCGGCTCCCATCGGCGTGAAGTGCCTGACCAGGAAAGCGTCAAGCGATTGATTGGTGTGGGTGTAATAAACCGTCTCCCTTATAATCGCGTCGTTCTTTGCGAAGGGAAGGATAACCTGAAAGATAAAATCCCGGAAAAATCCATTGTTTCTTGCAACGCCGTAAAACATTGACGGAATGATAAAAAAGAAGGCCGCAAAGCCGGCAAGAGCTCCTGCGAAGACTTTTCTGCCCCCTTTGGATATAAAGTATATTAGGAAAAGGGCTGGTGTTACTTTTATTGCTATTGCTGCAGCAATGGCTACGCCGCTCAAATATTCACGGCCGTCTTCAAAAAGATAGATAGAAAACACAGTCAGAAAAAAAACAAGAATATTGCTCTGCCCGAGATTAAGATTATCAAAAACAATAAAAATAGCCAATAAAAGTCCCAGGTATGCCTTATTCCAACTCTTTGTCAAGAACCCAGGGCTGCCGGCCGGAACAGACTGCAGCATTCTTAAAATTAGAAAGATAGCGGCAAAAAGGAGCGAGACGGAGAAAGCAATCCAGAGCCCGAAAGCAACCTTCTCCTGAAAGACGGCAAAAGGAGCTACCACGCAATAAAAGAACGGCGGATAAGAGAAAGCAGGGTGGGCTCCGTACAAATCGGCGTTCTTGTAAAGAAGTTCTCTTGTTATCCAATAAAATGGATAGAAATCCACTGTACTCCTTGTAAGCGCGTAAGTCAGCACTGCAAGAAAAATGCAAAGGAAGGCTATGCTTGTTTTCGTTTTGAGGAACGCCGGAAATCCTTTAAACATGAAAAGTATTGTACTACAAATAAAAGCGCTTGACAAGAACTGATAAAACGGATAAAATCTATTAAGTTTCCCGGAGATTACCTGTTTCCCGATAAAATATTCATGCTGTACTAAAATCCGGATCAACAATCGCTATTACATTTTACAGGCGTTTTTCCGCAAGTTACCCGCGTTAACAGCCTCAGTACAATCGAAAGATCCCACACGGAGGGTTTAGATGGACATAGTTGAACTGAAGAAAAAAAAGATAGCCGAGCTCGTCAAGATGGCTCAGGATATGCGCCTTGAAGAGATCAGCGGTTTGAAGAAACAGGACTTGATCTTCAAGCTCCTTCAGGGACAGAGCGCAAAAGACGGACTTGAGTTTAAGGACGGGGTTCTCGAAGTCCTCCCCGACGGTTTCGGCTTTTTGAGGTCGCCTAACTACAACTATCTCCCGTCCCCGGACGATATTTACGTGTCACCGTCTCAGATCAGGAAATTCGACCTGAAGAAGGGAGATACGGTCTCCGGCCAGGCACGACCGCCAAAAGAGGGGGAAAGGTATTTCGCGCTCTTGAAGATAGAAGCAGTAAATTCCGAACCGCCCGAAAGCGCAAAAACAAGAATACTTTTCGATAACCTTACTCCGCTTTATCCCACAAAGAAGATAATACTCGAACGCGAACCCTCTGAAGTTTCAATGAGAATAATGGACCTTATCTGCCCAATCGGCAAAGGACAGAGAGGCCTCATTACTTCGCCGCCGAAAGCCGGTAAAACCATACTTCTGCAAAAAATTGCAAACAGCATAACCTTGAATCATCCGGAGATTTACCTTATAATCCTTCTCATAGATGAGCGCCCGGAAGAAGTCACCGATATGCAGCGCTCAGTAAAAGCAGAAGTGGTCAGTTCTACCTTCGACGAAGTGCCGGAAAGGCACGTGCAGGTCGCCGAGATGGTTATTGAAAAAGCTAAGAGGCTCGTCGAATACAAGAAAGACGTTGTTATACTCCTCGACAGCATTACGAGGCTGGGCCGGGCTTACAACACCGTAGTGCCTTCCTCGGGGAAAGTACTCTCAGGCGGCGTTGATTCTAACGCCCTGCAGAAACCGAAACGTTTCTTCGGAGCTGCCAGAGACATAGAAGAAGGCGGGAGCTTGACCATTATAGCCACGGCTCTTGTAGATACCGGCTCGCGCATGGATGAAGTAATCTTCGAGGAATTCAAAGGCACCGGCAATATGGAAGTCGTGCTTGACAGGAAACTGGTGGATAAGAGGGTCTTTCCGGCAATCGATGTGAACAGGTCCAGCACCAGAAGGGAAGAACTCTTGATGTCGCCGGCGGATCTTTCCAAGGTTTGGATGCTTCGGAAACTCTGGGACGCGAAACCCTCTGACGAAGCAATGGCGCTTTTCATTGAGAAGCTTAAAAGGACAAAGAGCAACAAAGAATTTCTTTCCAACATGAGAGCGATAGACTAAACCGGCCTCGAGCCGTAATCAAATGTCATTTAAACAGGAGATAAAACCATGAAAGCCAAGATACACCCGCAATACAAAGAGACAGACATAGCTTGCGCCTGCGGAAACGTGATTAAGACCAGGTCAACAAAACCCGGCATCAAGATCGAAGTCTGTTCGGCATGCCATCCTTTTTACACCGGACAGCAGAAGCTTGTTGATACGGCGGGAAGGGTTGACAAGTTCAAAAAGAGAGTCGCGGCAACGAAAGAGAAAGCTGACAAGAAAGCTGCGGCAAAACCCGCGGTAAAAACAGAAACCAAAGCATAAGGAGTATGTTAGACAAGCTGAAAGCTATAGAGAAGGAGTACGAAGAACTTACAAAAGTCCTTTCCGATCCTGCTACTGCAAACGACAAGCAGAAGTATCAGGCTTCAATGAAGCGGCTGTCTTCGCTTTCAATCCTGGTCGAAAAGGCTTCCGTTTACCGTAAATTGGTTTGCGACCTTCAAGGCGGCGTGGAAATGTCAAAAGGCGCCGACGCGGAACTCGCGGAAATGGCGAGAACCGAAGTTAAAGAACTTGAGCTAAAAAGAATAGAGATGGAGAAGGAGATCAAATACCTTCTCATCCCGAAAGACCCGAACGACGAGAAGAACACCATCGTCGAAATACGGGCGGGCACAGGCGGCGACGAGGCAGCTCTCTTTGCCGCCGAACTTTTTAGGATGTATTCGCGCTACGCCGAAAAGAAGAACTGGAAAATTGAAATACTGAGCTCCAGCCCCACGGGACTTGGCGGATTTAAAGAAATAGTCTTCTCCATGGAAGGCGGGGATGTCTACGGCAAAATGAGATACGAAAGCGGAGTGCACCGCGTCCAGAGAGTTCCCGCTACAGAAGCCTCGGGCCGCATACACACCTCGACAGTCACCGTGGCTGTCATGCCTGAAGCGGAAGAAGTTGACCTGGATGTCAAGCAGAGCGATATCAGAATAGACCTTTACTGCTCTTCGGGTGCCGGCGGACAGAGCGTCAACACGACTTATTCGGCAGTCAGACTGACACATGAACCTACCGGCATAGTAGTTGCCTGCCAGGATGAAAGATCCCAGTTAAAGAACAGAGCCAAAGCCATGAAAGTTCTCATGGCAAAACTGCTTGATTTAAAGATCGCGGAACAGCAGGCGGCTATCTCGAAAGACAGGAAATCCCAGATCGGCACAGGCGAAAGAAGCGAAAAAATCCGCACTTATAACTATCCTCAAAACCGCATGACTGATCACCGCATTGGACTCACCATCTACAACCTTCCAAGCGTGCTGGAAGGCGAACTTGACCAGGTCTTTAATCCGATAATCGAGGCCTATCACGAAGAGCAGCTGAAAGCTCTCGAAAAAGCCTTATGAGTTCAATCCGGGAACTTCTTTCGGAAGGAACAGAACTCTTAAGAAAAACAGGTTTGAACAACCCCGCCAGAGACTCCGAACTTCTCCTTTGTTTTGCCATTGAGTCCGGCAAACTGGGCCTATACACGAACCCTGACAGAACCGTCACGCCCGATAAAAAAAACCTTTTCTTGGATTACCTTACAAGAAGGGCTGCCTTTGAGCCGATATCCTATATAACAGGAAAAAAAGAGTTTATGGATTCAGTTTTTTTGGTTAACCGCAGCGTGCTGATACCCCGTCCGGAAACAGAACATCTCGTAGAACAGGCAGCGGCTCTGGCAAAACAAATTATTGCTCCAAAGCTTCTTGATCTCGGCACCGGTTCCGGCTGTATAGCCGTCTGCCTCAAGAAATCTGTGCCTGATGCAGAAATTACGGCAGTTGACATTTCAGAAGCGGCTCTTATTACTGCCAGAAAAAACACGAAAGCGAATGGAACCGCCGGGATTAGATTCTTAAGGAGCGACCTTTTTGACGCGCTTGGCCCGGATGAGTCCTTTGACCTCATTATCAGCAATCCTCCTTATGTTACAAACGAGGAATACGCGTCCCTGCTTCCGGAAACCAGGCTCTTTGAGCCGGAAAACGCTCTGCGCGGGGGAAGCGATGGCCTGGATTTTTACCGTAAAATACTCTTCGAGGCGCCCTCAAGACTGCTCCCCGGTGGCAAAATACTTTTCGAAGTAGGTTACAGGCAGGCCGGACAGGTTTCAGACATGATAGAATCTACAGGCAAGTTCGGCGGCATCAAAGTTGTCAGAGACCTCGCCTATATTGAACGCGTGGTAATTGCGCGCAAGATATAGTAAAATAAAACCGGCGGCCTGAACCTGTTTGTCAATATAAACGAAATAAACGTGCTCAGCTGGAAATTCAAACACCGGAGATACAATGGATAAGATAATAATTGAAGGGAGGAATAAACTCTCCGGCAGCGTCCGCATATCAGGGTCAAAAAACGCCGCCCTGCCAATAATCGCCTCTACCATATTGACCGCGAAGGAGTGCGTGCTCACCAACGTCCCCAGGCTCAATGATGTGCTTGTCATGAATAAACTTATAAAGACCGTCGGCGGTGATACTGATTTCACGGGTAATACTCTATACATCCGGAATAAAAATATAACTAACTTTAAAGCTCCCTACGACCTGGTCAAGACAATGAGGGCTTCGGTATATGTGATGGGCGCCCTGCTCGGCAGGTACAAGCAGGCTGAAGTCGCGCTGCCGGGCGGCTGCGTTATCGGAGAAAGGCCGATAAATCTGCACCTTCAAGGTTTTGAAAAACTCGGCGCCAAAATCAAGATAGAGCACGGTTATATTAAGGCAAAAGCAAAAACACTCAAAGGAGCCGAGATCAATTTTGACGTGGTGAGCGTGGGCGCAACCGCGAATATAATCATGGCCGCAACGCTGGCGGAAGGAAGGACGGTAATACGCAACGCCGCTTCGGAACCTCACATTGCAGACCTGGCCGTCTTCCTGAATAAACTCGGCGCGAAGATAAACGGGCACGGCACTAACACAATAGAAATCAGAGGGGTTCCTGAACTAAAAGGCGGGAAGTACTCTATAACGCCGGACTACATTGAGACAGGCACTTTCCTTGTCGCTGCGGGAATAACCGGGAGTAAAATAACCGTGGACAACACCCCCGTAAAAGACATTGAAATAGTATTGAACAAATTGCAGGAGGCCGGATGCAGGTTCAAAATAAACGGTTCAAAGATTACAATACAAGGCATAGACAGGCCCAACCCTGCTAATATAGAAACTCAGCCCTACCCGGGATTCCCCACTGACATGCAGGCGCAGTGGTCCGCGTTCATGTCGCTTTCTTCCGGGGCTAGCATAATAAACGAGACTATTTGGGAAAAGCGTTTCATGCACATACCTGAATTGAACCGTATGGGCGCCAATATCTCGGTAAAAGGCAATACAGCCGTTGTAGAGGGCGTGGCCGGCCTCTCAGGGGCTCCTGTAATGGTCTCCGACCTTCGCGCCGGCGCGTCGCTGGTGCTTGCGGGACTTCGCGCTAAGGGCACAACGGAAATCTCAAGAATCTATCACCTGGACCGCGGGTACGAAAGGATAGAAAAGAAGTTTGAGATGTTGGGGGCAAAGATAAAACGGGTTAAATAAAACGCAGTCAACAAGCTTCGAACACTTTGGCAAAAGAAAATTACGGAAAGCCGGCGGTATATTGCCCTTTAATTAAGGCGTCAGTTCTGATAAAATCGAACATGAAGATAATTCGTTCTACCGACACAAAACAGATTGGAACCTATTTCAAGCGGCTTATTAACACTGACAACCGCGCGGCTTCAATTGTCAAAGGCATCCTTGCCGCCGTTTCGAAAAATGGCGATAAGGCCCTTGTTACTCTCACGGCGCGCCTGGATGGATTTAAAACCTCACCAAAAGGCCTCATCGTTACAAAAAAAGAATTCACCGAGGCGCGGCGCACCGTAAGGCCGGAAATAATCTCAGCCCTTAATACCGCAAAAATGAATATTACTTCTTACTGCAAAAAGCAAAAGACGGCAGGTTTCACAATTTCTTCCGGGAAAGGCGCCAAAACAGGGATGTTGATTGTACCAGTGGACGGCGCCGGCATTTATGTGCCCGGCGGCAAGGCAGTTTACCCCAGCACTGTATTGATGAACGCAATCCCCGCGATAATTGCAGGCGTGCGAAGAATAATTATGTGCACTCCCGCGGATGAGGAAGGTAAAGTAAATCCTGTCATACTTGCCGCCGCGGACTTATGCGGAATTACTGATGTATATAAACTTGGCGGCGCGCAGGCTATAGCCGCCATGGCTTACGGGACAAAAACGGTCAGGCGCGTTGATAAAATAGTCGGGCCCGGAAATATCTATGTGGCGATCGCAAAAAGGATGATCTTCGGGCTGGCCGGAATAGAAAGCATTGCCGGGCCTTCTGAGGTTCTATTGATAGCGGACAGTTCCGCAAATCCCGAATACGCGGCTGCCGACCTTCTGGCCCAGGCGGAACACGATGAAGACGCGACCTGCATAATGATCACGGATTCCGCCGAATTCGCGAAGAAAACCCTTGATGCTCTTAAAAGGCAGAAAACCTGTCTTCCGAAATCTGCCATCATTAAATCGGCTCTTGAGAGAGGCTGTATAGTTATCGCAAAGAATCTGGAAGAAGCGGCAGCCCTCTCAAATGTATTCGCCCCGGAACACCTGCAGTTGATGACCGGGAAGAACGCGAAACTGCTGAAGCTCATCAGGAACGCGGGCGCTATTTTCATAGGGAATTACTCTCCCGTCGCGCTCGGAGACTACATTGCAGGAACGAATCATGTTCTGCCGACTTCAGGATCTTCAAGATTCTCTTCCGGACTGGGAGTTTCTGATTTTGTCAAAAAAATCGGTTATGTCAAATATTCAAAACAGGCCCTTAAAGGCGTAAGGTCAAAAATTGAACGGCTCGCAGAATGCGAAGGCCTTCGCGCGCACGGGAAGAGCGTAGGGTGCAGGCTATAACATATGCGACTCTCCCGTTTACGCCCGGGATTTGTCACTTGCTTGCGTCACAAAACAATCAGGGAGATAAAATGAAAAAGAGAAAAGCTTCCATAAAAAGAAAAACCTCCGAGACCAGCATAACGCTAGGGCTGGATTTAAACGGAAACGGAAACTTCAGCATTAAGACCGGCGACGATTTCTTTGACCATATGCTTTCACAACTGGCAAAACACGGCGGTCTGAACATTGAGCTTAAAGCAAAAGGAGACGCTGTGCCTGACTTTCACCACATGGTGGAAGACGTAGGGCTGGTGCTCGGAGACGCCTTCAAAAAAGCGCTTGACGACAAGAAAGGCATCAACAGATACGGCTTCGGCTCCGCGCCAATGGACGATTCGCTTGTAGCGGTCTCGGTGGACTTCTGCGGAAGGCCCTATCTTGTATTTGACCTGGCGCTCGACAAAAAGAAAGTCGGTATTTTTGATGAAGACCTTACTGAAGAATTCTTCAAAGCTTTCACAATGACGTCAGGCGCGGCATTGCACCTGCACAAGACGTGCGGCAAGAACCCGCACCACACAATAGAATCCGCTTTCAAGTCTTTCGGACGAGCCGTAAAAGACGCTGTTAAAATCACTGGGAGGGACATCCCTTCCACAAAAGGAAGTCTGTGAAGAAATACATCGCGGTAGTTGATTTCGGCATGGGTAACCTCCTTAGCGCCTCAAAAGCGCTTGATTCAGTCGGAGGAAACGCGGTCGTAACAGAAAGCAGGAGACTCATTGAAGACGCCTCTGCGGTTGTTCTTCCTGGCGTGGGAGCCTTCAGCGATGCCATGAAGAATCTTAAGAAGCTCAGGCTCGTGGACACTCTCAGGGCCGCGGCCGCGTCCGGAAAGCCTTTCCTCGGCATCTGCATAGGCCTGCAGCTTCTTTATTCGAAAAGCGAAGAGAACGGAAGCTGGGAAGGCCTCGACATTATTCCCGGCAGGGTAGTGCGCTTCCCTGAAGAAAAGGGCCTGAAAGTTCCGCAAATAGGCTGGAATAATGTTTACAAGACAAAACCCTGCCCTTTGTTTAATGGTGTTAAAGACGGTTCCTTTTTCTACTTCGTGCATTCCTACTACGGAATTCCTGATAAAAGAGGCGACATCGCAGCTACAACTGAATATGGGGTAAAATTCGCTTCTGCCATCGGGAGAGATAATGTTTCTGCAGTGCAGTTTCACCCGGAAAAAAGTCAAAAAGCCGGATTGACAATATTGTCAAATTTTGTAAAAATGGTTAAACAATAATGCTGATAATCCCCGCAATTGACATAAGGAAAGGCAGATGTATCCGGCTGGCGCAGGGAAACCTTAGAGATGAGACTGTTTTTTCCGAGGAACCTGAGGGCGTCGCGAAACTCTGGCAGCTTAAGGGCGCGAAAATGCTGCACGTTGTTGATATTGACGGAGCGGTGACCGGAATTCCAAAGAATCTTGACATTGTCCTGAAGATTGTAAAGACATTGAGGATACCCGTGGAATTCGGAGGCGGCATCAGAAATATAGAAACGCTGGACAAAATAATGAACGGCGGAGTAGAAAGGGCGATTCTCGGAACCTCGGTAATCAGCAACACCGATTTTCTCAAAGCAGCCGTGGACAAATACAAGCACAGGATCATGGTGGGCATTGACGCCAAGAAAGGGCTGGTTGCCGTTAAAGGCTGGAAAGAAGTCACAAATAAGAGGGCGGTCACAATTGCAAAAGAAGTCGAGGCTGCGGGCGTCAAGACAATACTCTTCACGGACATCGAAAAAGACGGAATGCTTTCAGGTCCGAATTTCAAAAACACCAAAGAGCTCGCCCAGGCCGTGAATATGGAAGTAATCGCCTCCGGCGGGGTGACCAGCATTGATGATGTAGAGAATCTCTGCGCGCTGGAAAAGTACGGAGTTTCCGGAATGGTCATCGGCAAATCTCTTTATACCGGCAATCTTGACCTGAAAAAGGCAATCAGGTTGGCCAAAGAATACCAGCCTTCCGACCTTCGGACCAGAAAAAAGAAAAATAAAATAAAAGCCCGAAAGAGCGGAAGGAGGATCTAGTGCTCGCTAAAAGGATTATCCCCTGCCTGGATGTCAAAGACGGACAGGTGGTGAAAGGCGTTAAATTCCTCGAACTGCAAAAGGCCGGCGATCCGGTAGAAAGCGCCTCCGAGTATGACAGACAGGGCGGAGATGAGCTGGTCTTTCTTGATATTACCGCTTCCCACGAAAAAAGAAAGATAATGATAGATGTCGTCCGCAGGACCGCCTCCACCATTTTCATCCCTTTAACTGTCGGAGGAGGCATAAAGACTGTCGGAGATATCCGGGCGCTTCTAAACGCCGGAGCAGACAAAGTTTCGATAAACACCGCCGCAATAGAAAACCCCGATATCATCAGCGAATCCTCGAAACTCTTCGGCAGCCAGTGCATTGTGACTGCTATCGACGCAAAAAAGGTATCGAACGAGAAATGGGAAATATTCACGCATGGCGGCAGGAACCGCACAGGGATTGACGCGGTTAAATGGGCAAAAAAAGCTGTTAAACTGGGTTCAGGGGAAATATTGCTTACAAGCATGGATGCCGACGGCACCAAGAAAGGCTATGACATAGCGCTGACTAAAGCTATCAGCGAATCTGTAAATGTCCCTGTAATAGCTTCCGGCGGAGCCGGCAACGTTGAGCATATGTATGAGGTGCTGACAAAAGGCAAGGCGGACGCCGTGCTGGCGGCTTCCATATTTCACTACAAGGAATACACGGTAAAGAAGGTTAAACAGGAACTAAGAAAACTTGGTGTAAACGTTAGAATCTGAAAAAGGAGATTAACAATTGAAAGCAATCTTAAAGCAGTGCAAATATTCCGCGGACGGGCTGATACCGGCGATAGTTCAGGACTACAAGACCGGAGACGTGCTGATGCTTGCCTATATGAATAAACTGGCGCTTCAAAAAACGCTGAAGACAAAAAAAGTCCACTTCTGGTCGAGGAGCAGGAACAAGCTGTGGCTGAAAGGAGAAACTTCCGGCAATATTCAGGTTCTGAAGAGCCTGGCTTTTGACTGTGATTCTGACGCCATCCTCGTTAAAGTCAACCAGCTTGGAGGCGCGGCTTGCCACACCGGCCGCAGGAGTTGTTTTTTCAAGCAGGTAAGAGGCTCCAATATTGCGCAAACAGGGAAAATACTGTTTGATCCGAAAAAAGTGTACGGAAAGTGAGCTGTGCATGAGAATACATCCCTGTTTAAGTGATTTCAAAAAACTGGCAAAGAGCGGCAATCTGATACCCATCTACGCCGAGATTTTCGCGGACATGGAAACCCCGGTTTCCGCATTCAAAAAGATAGAAAGCAAATACTCTTTCCTTCTCGAATCCGTTGTAGGAGGGGAACGGCTCGCAAGGTATTCCTTTCTGGGTTCAGATCCGTCGGTGCTTTTTATCTCTAAAGACAACAACATTGAGATTGTCCGGCAGGGCAAAAATACCGCCTTTACCGCGAAGAAAGACTGTCTTGAGGCTCTCAAAGAATTAATGGCGGAATACAAACCTGTCAGAGTTCCCGGACTGCCGCTCTTTTCCGGCGGCGCCGTCGGCTACCTCAGCTACGACATGGTAAGATACTTCGAAGAGCTCCCGGAAAAGAACGAGGATGACCGCAGTCTCCCTGACGCGGCTTTCATGATAACCGATACCCTTCTGGTATTTGACCACATTAAACATACAATAAAAGTCGTTGCTAACGTGCTGGTCAAAGGCTCCCCGGAAAAAGCCTACGAAAAGGGAGTTGAGTCTATAGAAAAACTTGTAGGCAAACTCAAGAAACCTGCAAAGGGCTCCATCCTTTCCGGACGTGACGGCAAGAAAACACACGCGGCCATGGTTTCAAATACTTCAAAAAACAAATATGTTGAAATGGTTGAGAAAGCCAAGGAATATATTAAGACCGGTGATATTTTCCAGGTCGTCCTTTCCCAGCGGCTGTCGGCCGTATCTTCAACAGACTCTTTTGATATCTACAGAGCGCTTCGGGTAATAAATCCGTCGCCCTACATGTTCTACTTGAAATATGGAGACCTCAGGGTCGCCGGAGCTTCTCCTGAAATAATGGTCAAAGTAGAGAACGGCATAGTTACCGAGAGGCCAATCGCCGGCACCAGGCCGCGCGGTAAAGACGAGGCCGAAGACGAAAAACTGACAAAAGAGCTCCTTAAAGACCCTAAAGAATTGGCGGAGCATGTAATGCTGGTAGACCTCGCAAGGAACGATATCGGAAGGGTCTGCGATTACAGCTCCATAAAGGTGGACGAGATGCTGTCAGTCGAGAAATACGCTTTTGTCATGCACATAGTCTCCAATGTAACCGGCAGGTTAAAAATGGACAGAGACGCCTATGATGTCATACGCTCCTGTTTCCCGGCCGGCACCGTAAGCGGAGCCCCGAAGATCCGCGCGATGGAGATAATAGAAGAACTTGAGCCGGTTCAAAGAGGCCCCTACGCCGGCATGATAGGCTACTTTGGTTTTAACGGCAACCTTGACTCTTGCATAACTCTTCGCACGATGGTCATAAACAAGAACAGGGTTTATGTCCAGGCAGGGGCGGGAATAGTAGCAGATTCAGACCCAAAAACGGAATACCAGGAAACTCTGAACAAGGCAAAAGCTTTAATGTCAGCGGTAGAACTCGCGGGGAAAGGACTTTAACCTGATGCGCAGATGCTCAGAGGCTCGGATGCTCGGCAAATTCAGAGCTGCATTAACTTTCTGTTAAGAGGAAACATGATACTGATAATAGATAATTACGATTCATTCACTTATAACCTGGTCCAATATTTCGGCGAGCTGGGGACAAACCCGGAGGTCGTCCGGAACGACAAAACATCCACCGCAAGAATTAGGGCGATGAAACCGCGCGCTATAGTAATTTCCCCGGGGCCAAAATCCCCCAAGGAAGCGGGAATGTCAAACGAAATTATTCTTGCTTTCAAAGATAAACTGCCAATCTTTGGGGTTTGTCTCGGACACCAGTGCATCGGACATGTCTTCGGAGGTAAAGTCATAAGAGCAAAAAATCTTATGCACGGAAAGACCAGTTTAATTCACCACAACGCCAAAGGTGTTTTTAAAGGTCTTGAAAATCCTTTTGAAGCAACCAGGTATCACTCCTTAATAGTCAGCGATAAAAAGATACCCAAGCAACTCGAAGTGACTGCATGGACGAAAGAAGGGGAGATAATGGGGTTAAGACACAGAGACTATCCGGTTTATGGCGTTCAATTTCATCCTGAATCCATACTGACAAAATCAGGAATGAAAATCATAAAGAATTTCGTTGATATCGCTTACGGGAAACAGAAAGCCTGAGGAATTATGATAAAAGAAGCTCTTCTAAAAGTTATTGACAATAAAGAGGACCTGACCAGGGACGAAATGTCCACTGTTATGGATGAAATTATGAGCGGCATCTGCCCGCCTGCGCTAATAGGAGCATTTTTGGTAAGCCTGCGCATGAAAGGCGAAACCATTGAAGAGATTTCCGGCGCGGCCGAATCAATGAGAAATAACGCAATCCATATAAAGACAAAACACAGGAATGTAATAGATACCTGCGGAACCGGCGGAGATAAAAGCGACACCTTCAACGTTTCAACAACGGCTGCTTTTATCGTCGCGGGCGCCGGAGTGCCTGTAGCAAAACACGGAAACCGCGCTGTATCATCAAAATGCGGAAGCGCCGATCTGGTTGAAGCGCTCGGCATAAAACTTGAGATTCCGCCAGAACAAATAGGGCGTTGCCTTGATGAAGCAGGAATCGCTTATTTGTTCGCGCCGCTGCTGCACACCTCAATGAAATTTGTAGCCCCTGTGCGCAAGGAACTCGGCATAAGGACCATTTTCAACATAATAGGCCCCCTTGCAAACCCTGCGAGAGTAAAGCATCAGGTGATAGGCGTATTCTCGGAAAAACTCATGAATGACTATATTCATGTTCTGAAAAACATAGGACACACCCGGGCGCTCGTCGTCCACGGCCACGGCGGGCTTGATGAAATATCACTGGCCGGCCCGACAAAGATATTGGAGCTCAATAACGGAAAGATAGAATCCTATACAGTGAAACCCGAGGATTTCGGAGTAAAACATTCAAAACTCTCTTTACTTAAGGGAGGGGATATATCGCAGAACAAAGCCATAACGCTCGATATTCTTAAAGGCGTGGGCGGTGTGTTCGCAGACATGGCGGTAATTAACGCCGCCGCCGGCATCGTCGCAGGAGGCAAAGCTCATAATCTTAAAGAAGGCGCAGACCTCGCAAGGCAATCTATTGCCTCGGGAGCAGCCTTAAAAACCCTTGAAGCGTTAAAAGAACTCACTAATTCCTGATGAATGATATCCTTGCAAAAATAACCGCCTTAAAACGGAAAGACCTTTCGGCGCTGAAAAAGCGCTTGCCTCTTCGCGTGCTGCTGAAAGCCATCGAAACCGCTCCGGGAACTATCAGTCTGTCCAAAGCGCTGAGAACCTGCCGCGTTTCAATAATCGCCGAAGTTAAGAAAGCTTCCCCCTCAAAAGGGCTGATTTCATCAAATTTCGCGCCTGTCAAGACAGCTCTTGAATTTGAAAAGAACGGCGCGGCGGCCATTTCCGTTTTGACAGAAGAGAATTTTTTTCTTGGAAACTTGGGCTATCTTGCCGCGATAAAGGGATGTGTCGGGGTACCGGTCCTGCGCAAGGATTTTATTATAGACGAATATCAAATCTATGAATCCCGCGCGGCAGGCGCTGACGCGATCCTTCTGATAACTGCCTGTCTGAGCAAAAAAGAATTAAGACATTTCATAAAACTCTCCCTCCTGCTTAACATGGACGCGCTTGTTGAAACACACGATACGAAAGAAGTTTTAACCGCCTTGGATTGCGGCGCGAAGATTATAGGGATAAACAACAGGAATCTCAGGAATTTCAAGGTTGATATTCGCACTACCGAAATAGTAAGACAGAGCATCCCGCCGGGAATAATCATTGTCTCCGAGAGCGGAATAGCTACGAAAGCTGATATACGTTACCTGTCAGCGTTAGGAATCAACGGCGCCCTGATAGGAGAAGCTTTAATGCGGTCAGCGGTTCCGGGGAAAGCGCTCAGGAGGCTAAAATGAAACTGGGAATCTGCAGCGAAGTCTTTAACGGCTGGGACTGGGAAGAAACCTGCGAATTTGTAAAAAGAACGGGGTATGATGGCATCGAAATCGCGCCATTCACCCTTGCCAAATCAGTTGGCCTGATCGGCGACGCAAGAAGAAGCGAGTTAAAGGCAGTCGCAAAAAAGCATGACCTTGAAATAATAGGCCTCCACTGGTTGCTTGTCAGTCCTGAAGGGCTCGCCATAACAACTACTGATGCGCTCCTCCGCGAGAAAACAAAAGCGTATTTCTTCGAACTTATAAGATTCTGCTCGGACCTCGGCGGAAAAGTTATGATTGTAGGATCTCCAAAACAGAGAAACGTGCCGGAAGGCATGACCTATGCGGCGGCAATTAATTCTGCCAAGGAATTCTTTATGGACTGCGCTAAGGAAGCCGGACGGTCCGGCGTTACCCTATGCCTTGAACCTCTCTCCACGGCTGAAACTAACATTTTCAGCACGGCTAAAGAGACGCTTGACTTCGTGAAGGAGCTTGACCATCCCAATTTTCAAATGATGCTGGATGTTAAAGCAATGTCTTCGGAAAGCAAATCAATACCTGCCATTATTTCGGACTGCAACGGTTACTTCAAACACTTTCACGCCAACGATGAGAATAAAAATGGACCGGGTTTTGGAAACACTGATTTTGTGCCTATAGCCGCGGCGCTTAATTCGTCCGGTTATGATAAATATGTGTCTGTCGAGGTCTTTAATTTCACACCGGGTCCGGAAGTTATCGCTAAAAAAAGCTGCGAATATCTTAAACGGATTTTCAAAACAGAACCGCATTGACATTGCATTCTGGAAAAGGTAATATCGCATAAATGAGCGCAGTGAAGAAGCGCATAGCAAGAGAAGCAGGTGCAAAAGCCTCCGGAAAAACTCCGGAGGCTTTTTTCATATATGACGCCAGCGGACGAATCCGCTTTTCTTATCTTGGATCAATCCTCGCGGCAACAACAATGCTTATTTTTGCAATGCTCGTCTTTAACATACTAAAAAAGAATGAACCGGCGGTAAAAGAACCGGCGGCGGAACTGACAAAACAGCCCTGCGGTTTAAAACAATTCGGGCCATATATAATAACCTGCGTTATTGACGGAGACACGGTTGTGCTAAATACAGGAGACCGGGTGCGCATGAAAGGCATTGACGCGCCTGAACTGCATCACCCGGTGATACCCGCTCAAAGATTCGGGGAGGAAGCGCGCGACTTTCTTAAAAACCTTGCGGAAGGTAAAAGGTGCTTTCTGGAATATGACGATTACGATTCAAAGGATATGTACGGCCGCGCACTGGCTTATGTATATGTTGACAATACCGACCTTAACGCCGAGATGCTTCTTCGCGGTTTTGCATATCTTTACACCTTTAAACCCTTCAGAAAGAAGGCCGCCTATACTGCCTGCGAGAGGGAAGCGCGTGAGAAACACCGCGGAGTGTGGAATTTTGACCTAAAAGACGGAAGGATTTCGCACCTGGTTAACAGCTATCAGTTATTAAACGATGCGGGTAAATCAAAACTGGACGACAATTTCAAGGAACTTCTGAGTATTTATCCGGCAAAAGGAGATTAAAATGGACAGAGCAAAACTATTGAATTTCGCAATTAAAGCTGGAATTACTGCCGCAGCGGCAATTGCCGTGCTATTGTGCTTTAAACTCCTAATAATTGATTCCCGCGGCCAAAAAACTGCTCCGCAAGCCGGCAATGTTGCGGGAGAGTTTGTTCCGCCGGTAAATGTTACCGTCTCAGATGCGGCCAACAATATTGGCAAGAATATCATTATTGAGGGCACGATTACCAAAAGCCATAATTCAGGAAAAGTTGTTTTGCTAAATTTCAAAAACGGCCTGAACCTCTATCTTACCTGTGTTATCTTCGCCTCGGATTTTAAAAATTTTCCTGAAAAACCGGAAAAATACTATCTCGGCAAAAAAGTGAGAGTTTCAGGAAGGGTGAAAGAGTATAAAGGAGCCCCGGAGATTATACTGGGTTCCCAGAATCAAATATCGCTAATCAAGGAGCCTTGAACCGCCTTTCAGGCCGGGATTTTATAGCTTTAGGAAATGCCGTCCATTTGCTATAATATTCTATGACGTTAGTTAAAGTATGCGGAATAACAAACTTGGACGATGCCCGGGCCGCCGTTGAGTACGGCGCGGACATACTTGGCTTTATTTTTGCAAAGAGTCCGCGGCATGTTACCCCGGCGCAGGCAGGCAAGATCACAGAAAAACTTCATCCTTTCACTCTTAAGGTCGGAGTTTTTGTTAACGAAAACCCCAGGGCAGTGCTAAAGCTGGCTTCCGCTATAGGACTTTCTGCCGCGCAGCTCCACGGAGACGAACGCCCTGAAATCCTTCCCCTTTTTCATCCGTTACCGGTAATCAAGGCCTTTCGCATCAAGGATAAATCTGACCTTGCTCTATTACCATCATACATTACCGCATCAGCTTTCCTGCTGGACGCTTTTGTCGCTGGTAAAAGAGGAGGCACAGGCAGGACTTTCGACTGGAAACTGGCAGTCTCAGCCAAGCAAATTGGAAATCCCGTCATACTTTCAGGAGGACTTACTCCGGAAAATGTCTCGGATGCGATAAGAAAGGTGAATCCCTATTGCGTCGATGTGAACAGCGGCGTGGAATCAAGGCCTGGCAAAAAGGACCTGAGAAAATTGAAAAAGTTTATTTCTAACTGCAAAAGAGCTTCAGGCTGAGGAGTATTATGCTTTTACCTGACAAGAGAGGATATTTCGGAGATTTCGGCGGCAGGTTTCTGCCTGAAACTCTCGTGCCTGCTTTAAGAGAACTGGAGGCAGAGTATTCAAGGGCTAAAAAGGACCCTAAGTTCATCCGCGAGCTCGAGTTTTACCGCAAGAACTACATCGGCAGGGAAACTCCGCTCTATTTCGCAAAACGGCTGACCGAGTACCTCGGCGGCCCGAAGATATACTTAAAGAGAGAAGACCTTGCGCACACCGGCTCACACAAGATAAACAACGCCGTAGGGCAGGCCCTGTTGGCTCTTCGCATGGGGAAGAGACGCGTCATAGCAGAAACAGGGGCCGGTCAGCACGGAGTCGCAACCGCTACCGTCGCGGCTAAATTCGGACTTGAATGCGACGTTTTCATGGGAGAGGAAGACTGCGAGAGACAAGCGCTTAATGTTCACCGCATGAAACTGCTCGGCACCAGGGTAATTCCGGTTAGTTCCGGTTCCAGGACTCTGAAAGACGCGCTAAACGAGGCTTTCCGCGACTGGGTTGCCACTGTTTCGCATACATACTACATTTTTGGCACTGTCGCCGGTCCTCATCCTTACCCTATGATGGTTAGAGACTTCCAAAGCGTTATAGGGAATGAGGCCAGAAAACAGATGCTCTCAATGGAAGGCAGGCTTCCCAATTACCTGATTGCCTGTGTCGGCGGCGGGAGCAATTCAATTGGGCTCTTCCACCGATTTTACAACGACAAGGAAGTCAGGATGATAGGCGTTGAGGCCGGCGGCAAAGGCATTAACTCAAAGTTACACTCTGCAACCCTAAGTTGCGGCAGGCCAGGCGTTTTGCATGGAGCTTATTCTTATATGCTCCAGGATAAAAACGGACAGGTTGTTCCAACGCATTCAATAGCTGCAGGACTGGACTATCCCGGTGTTGGACCAGAGCACAGCTTCTACAAAGCAACAGGGAGAGCTGAATACCATGCTGTAAACGATGCAGAAGCGCTAAGCGCGTATCACCTGCTTACACATATTGAGGGCATCATTCCTGCGCTTGAATCTTCGCACGCAATCGGATATGTGATAAAGCACCGGAAGCGCTTCAGGAAAGGCGAGATTTTGGTTCTGAACCTATCCGGAAGGGGGGATAAAGATGTCGGCAGGAACATCTAGAAAGACCAACAAGATAGACGAAGTTTTCTCTGTTATCAAAGGAAAACGCAAAAAAAACCTGATAGTCTATATAACTGCGGGGTATCCGGATATCCGTTCGACAGAGAAGCTTGTTCTGGAGATTGACAGGGCCGGGGCGGATATTATTGAGCTAGGAGTGCCATTTTCAGACCCGGTAGCCGATGGTCCGACAATTCAGGAATCCAGCCAGCATGCGCTTGCGGCACATGTCACTCTTGCCGGAGTTTTTAAGCTCGCCTCTAGAGTGAGGACAAAGATTTCTGCGGCTCTAGTCCTTATGGGTTACTATAACACAATTCTGCAGTACGGCTTGAATAAATTCGCCGAGGATTGCGCAAAAAACGGCATTGACGGCGTAATAGTTCCCGACCTGATTCCTGAAGAAGGAGGGAAACTCCTTAAAGCGTCCGGAGCGCAGGGTATAAAAGTAATCTTCTTTCTTGCCCCGACAAGCGACGACTCCAGAATTAGGCTTGTCTCAAAGTTGAGTCAAGGCTTTATTTACTGTGTCACGGTCGCCGGAATAACCGGGGCAAGGTCCGCCCTGCCGGATCTAAATAAATATGTGAACCGGATACGCCGATTTACGGATAAGCCGCTCGCGCTCGGTTTCGGAATTTCTACTCCCGGCATGCTTGCAAAAGTACTAAAGCATGCAGACGCTGCTATAGTGGGAAGCGCGGTTATCAAAGTAATCAAGGCAAACATCAAAAAACAGAACCTGCCCGGGATTGTGGGGGCTTTCATTTCGCGGCTAAGAAGAGGAGTCCCCGGGGAAAGGAAAACAGAGAAAAATGGATACCATGCTCAAAAGAATTGAAAATAGCTTCTTCGGAGAACCCGGGAAATATCTTGCAGCAATTTTCCTTGCGGTTCTTTTTCTTTTGGGGCTTTCCCACTGGATTTCATCTTTCCGTATGGGCAACATACCGATGTCGATAGCAGACTGGCCGAAAGAAAAGCAGTACTGCATGGTTCTTAAAGAAGCTATTACAGAGAAGAAAATACCGTATTTTATTTCGGAACCTGTCCAGCAGACTGACATGTTCCTCGGCTTGCCGGAAACAATGGTTTCGCCGCAGATCGTTCTTCTTAAGTGGTTAACGCCCGGAGAGTTCGAGTGTTTTAACATGGCTCTCTTCTACACGCTCGGGTTTGCCGGCTGCCTGTTAATCCGCAGGAGGTTTCGCCTGAACCTGCTGGCATTTACCGCGCTTTTTTTGCTCTTCAACTTCAACGGCTACACAGTTTCCCGTATGGGCGTAGGACACACGCAATGGTTCTCCGTATTTCTCCTGCCCTGCTTTGTCCTGCTGGTATTTGACCTTGAAACAGGAAAAAATGGACTAAAGACAGCGTTACAACTTTCCCTGCTCTTTTTCTTCATGCTTCTTCAGGGAGGATTCCATGTTTACGTCTGGTGCGTATTCTTCCTGCTGGTTTACATGTTAACAGATTTCAAGAAGTGGAAGAATATTTTGCTGGCTCTCGGGATTTCCGCGGCACTCTCGGCCTTCAGGTTACTGCCGGCTATCGTTGCCTTTGCCGGAAAGAACAACGCCGGCTCCAAGGGTTATCCGTCATTAATTACACTGCTGTCAGCCATGATGATTCCCAGGGACGTCAACTTTCAACTTTATCAGGGGGCGTTCGGCTGGTTTGAATACAACCTTTTTACGGATATCACGGGATTTGCTTTTATCGCCTTGTTCTGCATCCTCCCGGGGATTCTTTGGGCGCGCGCAAAGAATACTGAAAGCGGACCGGCGCTTTCAAAAATAGCCCCAAAAGGCCTCTATCTAACTATGCTTGTTCTTCTTTTCTTCACCTTTGACAGATTTTACGGCGTTTTTTCCTTTGTGCCATTCTTTAATTCTCAATCTGCGGCGCTCCGAATGGTAATAATTCCGTTCGTCTTTGCGGTTGTGCTTGCAGCTTCACGGTTTAGCGACTTCACAAAAAGCGTAAAAAACGGGGCGGCAAAGGCGCTGTTTTCCGCCGGCGTCCTGCTCATGGCCGGCTCGCTAATTGAACACGCGGAACTTTGGAAGATAAAACGGCTGGAAACACTGATGCCTCCGAGCGCCCTGCTGAACCTTTCGCTATCAATCGTTGAGAGAGATGCCCCTGTTTACAAGACAGCCGTGCTGTCGGGATATTTAATATCCTTAGTTGCTTTACTTATCGTTGTTATTCTGCTAATAATTCAAGGTACGAAAAAAACAAGAATATAACAGGGGAATAATGCCGCACAGCCAGTTTGTCCACTTACATAACCATACCCAGTACAGCCTGCTTGACGGCGCATCTATACTGAAACCCATGCTCAAGTACACGGCCTCGCTCCGGCAGCCGGCAATGGCCATAACCGATCATGGCAATATGTTTGGAGCCGTGGAATTCTACGGGGCGGCAATGAAGGCGGGTATTAAGCCTATCATAGGTTGTGAAGTCTATGTGGCTCCCGGTTCCAGGTTCGACAAAGTTGCAAACCCAAACACCGAGACCTCTTATCATCTCATTCTGCTCTGCAAGGATGAGACCGGCTACAAGAACCTCATAAAACTCGTAAGCGCGGGTTATCTAGAAGGGTTCTACTACAAACCCCGTATAGACAAGGAACTGCTTTTTAAACATTCACAGGGGCTGATATGCCTTTCCGCCTGCCTGAAAGGCGAGATTCCGATGGCAATACAAAAGGGCAAGATAGAAGAAGCTCGGCAGTTAATCGGGCAATACAGCGAAGTATTTGGCCCCGGGAATTTCTACCTTGAACTTCAGGACCACGACATTGAAGAACAGTTCCGGGTTAACGAAGAACTTGTAAAGGCCTCAAAGGATTTTCAACTGCCGGTTGTTGCCACGAACGACTGCCATTACATCAAGCGCGAGCACGCGCAGCTGCAGGATATCCTGCTTTGCATCCAAACAGGCAAGACCGTGCAGGATGAAAACAGGATGAAATTCGCGAACGATCAGTTCTACATTAAATCTGAAGAGGATATGCTGGCGAAATTTTCCTATGTCCCGGAAGCGCTCAAGAATACGCTTGAGGTCGCGGAAAAATGCAATTTCGCTTTCCAGAAAGTGAAGGAACTTATCCTTCCCGATTTCACGATACCGAAAGAATACAAGAATCGCGAGGACTACTTCGCGCATCTAACCCTCGAAGGTTTGAAAACCCGCTTTGGAAACAACCCCCCGAAAGGCCTGAAAGACAGGGTGGATTTTGAGATTTCCGTAATCAACAAAGAACGGTTCGCCGGTTACTTTCTGATAGTCTGGGATTATATAAAATGGGCGAAAGGGCACGGAATCCGTGTCGGTCCGGGAAGGGGTTCCGTTTGCGGGTCGCTCGCCGCGTTTTGTCTCGGTATTACGGAAATAAATCCGATGAAATACAACCTCTTCTTTGAGCGGTTTTTAAACAATGAACGCATAAGCCCGCCTGATATCGATGTGGATTTCCAGGACCGGGACCGCATGGTTCAGTATGTGAAGGATAAATACGGCACAGAAAACGTGGGGCAAATCATTACATTCGGCACTCTTGTTTGCAAAAGCGCGATCCAAAACGTCGGCATGGCACTCGGAATGCCTTTTAGCGAGAGAAACAACATTGCTAAACTTGTTCCCGCGAAACTTCCCAACATTGAAGGGAGCGAGGAACAGGCGACCCTGATTGACACGGCAAAAGGAATCCGCGAGCTTAATGAAATGATGAAAGGAAACGAACTTGTGCGGCGGGTCGTAACCGTTGCTTCAGACATGGTCAATATGACCAAAAACACCTCCACGCACGCGGCCGGCGTAGTCATTGCGAAAGAGCCTTTGACCAATTATGTCCCGCTTTTTAAAGACCAGAAGAAAGGGACTATCTCAATCCAGTACGAAATGCATTCCATAGAACAGGTCGGCCTCGTAAAAATGGACTTCCTCGGGCTTGAGACGCTTAATGTTATCGACGATGCTGTAAAAAACATTAAACAGAATTACGGAGTAGAGATAGATGTGGATTCAATACCGCTGGAGGATGGAAAGACCTTTGACCTGCTTGGCGAGGGTAAGACAGCCGGAGTTTTCCAGTTTGAAAGCAAAGGCATGCGCGACCTTATGCGTAAGGTAAAACCGAGAGATATAAGGGATATGATTGCATTAAACGCGCTCTACCGTCCAGGAGCCATGGATTTCATTGATGACTTTATAAAACGGAAACACGGCATGATACCCGTTAAATATGATCATCCCGACTTTGAGCCCATCCTCAAAGAAACCTACGGCATAATTGTTTATCAGGAACAGGTAATGCAGATTGCCCAGGTATTTGCCGGGTTCTCGCTGGGACAAGCCGACTATCTTAGAAAAGCGATGGGAAAAAAGAATCTTGATGTAATGGAAGAGCAGCGCGCCAAATTCCTTGAGGGAGCCAAGAAGAAAAACATCAAACAAGACCTTGCGAACAAAGTATTTGACCTGATCGCGAAATTCGCGGGTTACGGATTCAATAAAGCGCACGCCGCAGCCTATTCGGTGCTCGCATTCCACACTGCCTACCTTAAGGCGCACTACCCGCTTGAATTCTACGCAGCCTTGCTGTCATCGGAGATAGGACACACCGACAAGAACGACAACAAAATACCTGGATATGTAGACGAGTGCCGGAAAGCCGGCATAGTACTTGCCGCCCCGGACATTAACCGCTGCCATGAAAAATTTACAACTTCTGGCAAGAACGAAATTTGCTTCGCGCTATCGGCCGTCAAGAATGTGGGTTCTCTCGCTGCGGACAATATCGTAAAGGAAAGAGAAAAGAACGGCGAGTATAAATCGCTCGCGGATTTCTGCGCCAGAGTCGATCTGCGCCTCATTAACAAAAGAGTTATAGAAAGCCTCATAAAATGCGGGGGGTTCGACAATTTCAAAGAGAAACGGCTTCAATTAATGACGCTGCTCGAATCCACCTTAACCCAGGCGGTAAAACTGCAGGAGGACAAATCCAGCGGGCAGGACATGCTTTTCGGTTCCGAAGTCATGGCGGAGGCTGCGAGGCCTGTTTCAAAGGAAGAATACCCCGAGGACAAGCTGCTCTCATTTGAAAAAGACCTTCTAGGAATGTATCTTTCCGGGCACCCGCTCGTCAAATTTGAGGATTCATTAAAACATTTCTCCAACGCTTCCACAAACACGCTGAAGAACTTTGAGGACGCAGCGACAGTGACTATCGGCGGGATTATCCAGAAAGTTGATAAAAAAATTACCAAGACCAAGAACCAGGAGATGGCAATACTTACGCTTGAAGACCTTTTCGGCACTGTTGAAATAGTAGTCTGGCCAAGGCTTTACGAGAAGATCAGGGAAAAACTCGTTGAAGAAAATATGGTCCTAATCAAAGGCAAGGTTGATTTTGAGGAAAGGATGGGAGGAAAGCAGGAAGAAACCGATCAGCCCGCGGAAGACGACAAGAGTTCTCTCAACGCCAAAGTTCTTGCTGACGATATTATGCTGCTTGAAGAAGCTGAACAGCGTTTGAGCAAAAAAATGCATATTAAACTTATGCAAATAGGACTTGAAGAGCAGCTGCTGGAACAACTGAAATATCTTCTGACTAAGCACAACGGCAACGGCGGCTCGTGCCTGGTCTTTCTGCATTTCGTCGATCAGTACGAAAAAGAACTTTCCATCGTGGAAACTCCGATGAGAGTCAGGCCGACAAGACAGCTAATGGCCGAAATAGAGAAATTGGTCGGGGAAGAGACGGTGTGGCTATCAGCTTAAATGCGATTGAAAATTGCTAATTACTGATTGCTAATTTCAAAAGGAGCCTTAAATGATAACAAAAGCGAGGCTGGCGGACGCGAAGGAGATTCAGAAGCTAATCAACGCTTACGCGAAGAAGGACCTGATGCTGCCAAAGTCAATCGTGGACATTTATGAAAGACTCCGCGACTTCTACGTTTACAGGCACAAGGACAAAATCATCGGCGTGTGCGCTTTGAGTATCTCCTGGGGAGACTTGGCTGAAATTCGCTCACTTGCCGTGGAAAAGCGGCATTCAGGGAGGGGCATCGGCAAAGAACTTGTTGAGGCGTGCCTTGCCGAAGCAAACGAACTTGGCGTAAAAAAAGTCTTCACGCTAACCTACATTCCTAAATTCTTCCGCAAGTTCGGATTCAAAATAGTCAAGCGCGACTCACTTCCCCACAAAGTCTGGACTGAATGTGTTAATTGCCCCAAATTCCCTGACTGCGGCGAAGTTCCGCTTGCAAAAGTCATTAGTTAATTTTTTTTCGAATTTCAGATTTCTAATTTCGAATTTGATTTTTAATACCGGAGGCCCAATGAACGTTCTTGTAGTAGGCAGCGGAGGCCGCGAGCATGCACTCTGCTGGAAACTGGCGCAAAGCAAGAAACTGCAGAATTTGTACTGCGCTCCCGGAAATCCCGGAATAGGTTCTCTTGCTAAATGCGTAGACATCCGCATTGATAACATTCCCGGGCTGATTGATTTTGCCTTGAACAATGATATCGGCCTTACGGTTATAGGGCCGGAGATTCCGCTTTCCATGGGAATTGTAGACGAGTTCGAAAAAGCGGGACTGAAAGTATTCGGACCTTCACGCGAGGCCGCGCTCCTTGAATCAAGCAAAGCCTTTGCCAAAGAATTTATGAGAAGATACGGCATACCTACTGCCGCTTACGAAATATTTTATGATAAAAATGAAGCGCTTTCGTACCTTATGGACAAAAAATTCCCCGTGGTCATCAAGGCCGACGGCCTTGCCGCCGGAAAGGGAGTAATTATCCCGAAAAATTATGATGAAGCTAAAGCATGCCTTGAAGAGATCATGGTAAGCAAGGTGTTCGGCAATGCCGGCAATAAAGTGGTCATCGAGGAATTTCTGGAGGGGGAAGAAGCTTCTTACCTGGTATTCGTTGACGGCGCGAACATAATCCCTATGGCATCAGCTCAGGACCATAAGCGCGTATTTGATAATGATCTGGGGCCGAATACAGGCGGGATGGGAGCATACTCCCCTGCCCCCGTGTTGAATAAAGCGCTCGAAAATGATACAATTAATAACATAATTCTGCCTGTTGTTGCCGGAATGGCCCAACTAGGCAAGAAATTTAAGGGCGTTTTGTATGCCGGTCTTATGATTTCTTCAGACGGCCCTAAAGTTGTCGAATTTAACTGCAGGTTCGGAGATCCTGAGACTCAGGTCATTCTTCCAAGACTTAAGTCAGACCTGCTTGATATACTTATTGCCTGCGCAGACGGTAAAGTTGATACCATCACGGCTGTTTGGGATGCCAGGCCTGCTGCTTGTGTTGTAATGGCCTCCGGCGGATACCCCGGGAAATACGCAAACGGTAAAGAAATAAAAGGTCTCGAGGAAGCCGTTTCCCAAAAAGAAACCATGGTGTTCCACGCGGGAACAGCTGAAAAGAACGGAGCAGTCGTTACAAACGGGGGCAGAGTGCTTGGCGTAACAGCCCTGGGAGACAATATGCGTTCGGCTGTTGACAATGCGTACGGCGCGGTCTCAAAGATATCTTTTGATGGGGCGCATTACAGGAAGGATATAGCTAAAAGGGCGTTTAACAGATAAATATCCGTTTATAACGTGCGAACGTTCATAACGTTTGTAACGTAAGGAATCAGCTCCTAAAATATTTTCGTTATAAACCTTATAAACGTTAAGAACATTAAGAACGAAAAA
>CAIWRR010000230.1 GCA_903915125.1 Candidatus Firestoneibacteriota bacterium
CCAGCACCAGCACCTTGAGGCGGGGAACTTTGAGATTTTCTGCAAAGAGCAGCTGGCAACCGAGAGCGGGGAATATATAACCTGGAGTTCTCCTCACGCGGTAAACTGGCTCACGCGAACCATCGCGCATAACTGCATGCTGGTGAATATGCCGGGCGAGGAATGGAAGAATTACCGCTCCGTTAAGGAACTTGAGAATGACGGCGGCCAGGCCAAGAAATGGGAGTCTGTGGTAGGGACGCTGCCGGAATGGGAAGCCAAACAGGGAACTTTTTCGCGCGGCAGGATAACCGCTTATGAAAACACCGCGGGCTTTATGTATCTCACGGGAGACTGCGCAAAAGCTTACAATTCCCGGAAGGTCATCAAGTATATACGCCGTGTGGTGTTTCTGCGCCCGGGAGTTTTTGTTATATATGACCGGATTGCGGCAATGAGCAAGGATTACGCGAAGACCTGGCTGCTGCACTGCAGGAATGAGCCTGAAATAAATAAAGCGGAATTCACGGTTAAGAACGGGGCCGGAACGCTGAACTGCTACGCGTTGCTGCCCGAGAAAACTGTTATAAGCAAGGTTGAAGGGTACACTTACGGCGGCAAGAATTATCCGGAAAAGGAAAGCAAGCTGACTCCCGAGGCGGACTTGTGGAGAGTTGAGATTAAACCCGGAATAGAAAGTGCGGAAGATATTTTTCTGAATGTCCTCTCAACCGCTGGCGAAAAGAAACCTCTTCTTATACGGAAAGGCAAGGGTATAGGCGTGAGTCTTGACGGCAGCGAAGTTATTTTTGAAGGCGACACCGGCGGGTATATCCTTTTAAACGGCGTTAAGAGTGAGATGAAGGGGGAAGTGGTGACGGGAAGGTTTGAGAAATGAGGGTTGGAAGGTTAGAGGGTTGGAGGGTTGGATGGTTAGATGCTTAAGGGCTTAAATGGCTGGAGGACTGAAGACGGAGGACAGAGGACTGAGGAATGAGGACAGTGGGCGGTAGACTGAGGCTCAGAGAGTTAGAGGCTCGGATGCTCAGTAAGGCGGAGCGGCACTAAGCACTAAATTCTAAACAAAGAGCAATAAGGCAAATAGCAATAACCGCAGAATAGTGTTGCTTCTGTTTAGAATTTAGCATCTAGAATTTGCCTTTGGTGCAGATTGTTGCGAATTTGGCATATGTGTTTTTCCAACTCAAAAAGTGCTTTAAAACCCCTCCAAAATTTGATAATATAGCAATTCGGTAAGCCTCTGATACGGGTAAAATCCTTAATATCGCAAGGAGCAGTATGCTTAGATATAATAAGGAAAAACGGACGCTGGAACAGGACGACTACAAGTACGATCTTCAGGATGTGGAGACCCCAAACCTCTACAGGAATATCTTTTCCTATGGCGACGTGCCGAAGGTGCCTTTTAACCACAGAATAGTCCCGATGGAACCACCCGAGGATATCTGGATAACCGATACGACCTTTAGAGATGGCCAGCAGAGCTTGCCGCCTTTCAGCGTGAAGCAGATAGTTGACCTCTACAAAATGTTAAGCCAGCTTTCAGGCAAGAACGGCATGATACGTCAGACCGAGTTCTTTCTTTACACAAAGAAGGACCGGGAGGCAGTTGACAAGTGCAGAGAGCTCGGCTTGCGCTTCCCCGAAATTACCGGCTGGATACGCGCCGTTAAGGAAGATTTCAAGCTCGTGAAAGAGATGGGGCTGAAAGAGACAGGTATTCTTACCTCGGTTTCCGATTACCATATATTCCTAAAATTAAAAAAGACCCGTAAGCAGGCGCTGGAAGATTATCTTGCTATCGCGAAGTCGGCGCTGGAGTTTGGCATTTCTCCGCGCTGCCATTTTGAAGATATTACCAGAGCTGATTTCTACGGTTTTGTTGTCCCTTTTGCCCAGGAATTGATGAAACTTTCCCGCGAGGCAAAAATACCCGTAAAGATTCGCGCCTGCGACACTCTCGGCTACGGGGTCACCTATCCCGGCGCGTCAATGCCCAGAAGCGTGAAGGGAATCTGCTACGGCCTGCACAAGCACGCCGGAGTCCCGAGCGAATGGCTTGAGTGGCACGGACACAATGATTTCTACAAGGGCGTCATAAACGCCGCGACGGCCTGGTTCTACGGATGCTGCGCCGCGAACGGAGCCCTGATGGGAATAGGCGAGCGTACAGGCAACACCCCGGTAGAAGCCATGATTCTGGAGTACATAGGTATTCGCGGGATTGACAACGGGATGGACACGACAGTCATCACGGATGTCGCGAGATATTTTGAGAAGGACCTCGGCTACAAGATACCGGAAAACCAGCCCTTTGTGGGCGCGAATTTCAATGTGACCAAGGCGGGAATTCATGCGGACGGCATGATGAAGGATGAAGAGATTTATAATATCTTCGACACTAACAAGATTCTTAAACGGCGCGTTGATGTCGGCATCACCGACAAATCAGGCGTTGCGGGCGTGGCGTACTGGCTGAACAGCCGCCTGGAACTTGTCGGCGACGGCAAAGTTGACAAGCACCACCACGCCGTAAAATCAATTAAGGATTGGGTTGACGAGCAGTATGTTAACGGCCGCACAACAGGCATCTCCGAACAGGAGATGTGGCAGCAGGTCGAACAGTGCCTTCCGGAACTGCTCAAGGAACTCAGGAAGAAAAGATGAAGAAAGAACTCCTGCTGGATTCCGTTCGTGGCAGGGTCCTTGTGTGCGACGGCGCTATGGGGACAATGCTGCAGGCAGAAGGGCTTTCCGCCGGGGAGTGTCCTGAGTACTGGAACCTCACTAAACCGGAAAAAGTAACAAACATTCATAAAATGTATATTGCCGCGGGCGCGGATATGATACTCAGCAATACTTTCGGCGCGAACCGTTTGAAACTTGAAAAGTTTAAACTCGAAGGCAAAGTTAGAGAGATAAACGAAGCCGGCGTAAAGAACGCGAAGAAGGCTGCGGGGAACGGTCCGGTTTATGTGGGCGGAGATATCGGCCCCACCGGCGAGATGCTTGAACCCTACGGCGCTATTACCGCTGAAAAGGCGTTCGCGGCTTTTTCGGAGCAAGCAGAGATACTCGCGGAAGCCGGCGCCGATTTTATTATCGTAGAAACTATGATTGCGATAGAAGAGACGGTGCTGGCCGTGAAGGCGGCGAAGAGCAAGACGAAGCTTCCGGTGCTGGCGCTCATGACCTTTAACATAAATAACGGCGATGTGCGGACCGTTATGGGCGTTGACACCGAAACTATGGCTAAAGAGCTGGAAGGCGCGGGGGCCGATATTATCGGCGCGAACTGCGGCTACGGCATCGATTCTATGATAGAGATTGTCCGGGCGATAAAGAAACATACTGACAGATTTGTTATAGCCGAACCAAACGCAGGGCTTCCGGTCATAAAGGAAGGAGTTGCGGCTTACGACGGGTCGCCGGATATAATGGCATCCCATGTGGCCGAGCTTATTGAGGCCGGCGCGAACATTATAGGCGGATGTTGCGGGACTACCCCCGTACATATAGCAAAAATGAAAAAAATGGTAGAAAGGAGAAACGGTAAATGAGAAAGCCAATAATTGCAGGGAATTGGAAGATGAATAAGAACGTTACGGAGGCGCTTGAGCTGGTAAAGGATCTCCGTTTTAGGCTTGCGGATGTGAGTGACGTGGAGATTGTTGTCTGCCCTCCGTTTACGTCCATTTATCAGGTCTATCAGTTCCTCAAAGGTTCAAACATTAAAGTTGGAGCGCAGAACTGCTACTTTGAAAATAAGGGCGCGTTCACCGGCGAAGTTTCACCCTCGATGCTCAGGGAAGCGGGATGCACCTATGTTATTCTCGGACATTCCGAGAGAAGGCAGATCTTCAAGGAATCCGACGAGCTTATAAACAGAAAAATACGGGCGGTCCTGAACGAAGACATGCTTCCGATACTCTGTTGCGGCGAGACGCTTGAAGAGAGAGAAAAGAATGTCACCAGCGAAGTCATAAAGAAGCAGCTCACCGGCGGGCTCAAGGGATTCATCGAAGATGAAATGCTCAAGATGGTCATAGCGTACGAGCCGGTCTGGGCCATCGGCACCGGCAAGACCGCGAGCAAGGAGCAGGCGCAGGAAGTCCACAAGTTCATCAGAGACCTTATCGCAAAGCTCTACAGCCAGAAGACGGCGGATGCGGTGCGCATACAGTACGGCGGCAGCGTGAAGCCGGACAACGTTTCCATCCTTATGAGCGAAGCGGATATTGACGGCGCGCTTGTGGGCGGAGCGGCTCTTGAAGCGGAATCGTTTGTTAAACTTGTAAAGTTTGAAAAGAAACAATAGTTTCACGCCGCCTCTAAGGCGGCCGGAGGATGGATGATAATCGGGATATTGACAATGCTTCATGTGATAATTTGTGTGCTTTTGATCCTGATAGTGCTTCTGCAGTCAGGCAAAGGCGGCGACCTCTCCTCTGTATTTGGCGGGGGTTCCGGCCAGGCGCTCTTCGGAGCGACCGGCGGCAAGTCGGCGCTTGGTAAGATAACCACCGGGCTGGCGATAGCTTTTATGCTCACTTCTATATTGCTTGCGACCCTGCCAGCCAATTCCAAGGACGCGATGCAAAGTCAAATAGCGGCTGAGGAGGCCAGAACAAGGGCATCACAGCAGAATGCTCAGGGCGGGCAGGCTGTTCCCGCGGGACAGGCGGGCGACGTTGCGGCTCCCGCGAAAGGAACTTCTGCTCCTTCAGCGGTACCGGCAGCGCCGGCGCAGTCAACGCCGAAGGGCAAGTAAGACAGGATGAAAAGAGGCACCGCAATAGCCGTGACGGTTGCCGCAGTGGTAATTGCAGCGGGTTTTGCGGGTTTGATAGTAAAACTTAATAGAGATATGAAGGCGTACCGGGAAGGAAACGGTGCGCCTTCTTTTTTTGGCGCGGAGAAACCCGCTTACGGCGACACCTTTGTCGGCGGTTCTATCGGCGACGCTTCAATACTGAACCCCATCCTCTCCGGAGACAGCGCGAGCAACGATATTATCTCGAAGGTCTATAACGGACTTGTCAAGTATGACAAAGACCTGAAACTTACAGGCGACCTCGCGGAATCGTGGGTTGTTTCCAAAGACGGCCTGGTCGTTACCTTTAAATTGAGAAAAAATGTCAAGTGGCAGGATGGAGTTGAATTTACCGCCGCCGATGTTGAGTTCACCTACAGGAAACTTACTGATCCGCTGACAAAGAGCCCCTACAAAAGTTCTTTCGAGCTTCTGAAGAAATTTGAGATGCTTGACAAATATACAGTGCGAGTTACCTACGGCAAACCCTTCGCGCCGGCGCTTGAAAGCTGGGGGATGGGAATTCTTCCTGAACATGTCTACAAGGGGCTTGATGTGAATACCGCTCCGGCGAATTATTCTCCGGTAGGCACCGGGCCCTATATTTTTAAGGACTGGAAACGCCAGCGTGAGATAAAACTCTCGTCTTTCCCCGGATATTTCGACGGCAGAGCTTACATTGACAATTATGTGTACAGAATCATCCCTGACCAATCCGTGCAGTTTATGGAGCTCAAGTCAGGCGGCCTCGACGAAATGGCTCTTACGCCGGATATGTTCAAGAAACAGGCGACTGCGCCTGAGTTTGAAGCAAAATTCAACAAGTACAGATACAGGGCTATGGCCTACACATATATGGGATTTAATAACGCTTCCCCGTTCTTTTCGGACAGGAAGGTGAGACAGGCGGTTTCGCACGCCATAAACAGGAAGGAGATAATAGATTTTGTGCTCTTTGGGTACGGGGTTGAAGCCACCGGGCCTTTCCCGCCGGAATCCTGGGCCTGCGACAGATCCGTTAAAGGTTATTCCCTGGATCTTGAGCTTTCAAAGAAACTGCTTTTTGAGGCCGGCTGGCTTCCCGGGAAGGACGGCATGCTGGAAAAGAACGGAAAAAAATTCAGCTTTATGCTGATGACGAACCAGGGCAATAAAGAGCGCGAGAGTATCGCTACCATCATCCAGTCACAGCTGAAAAAACTCGGCATAAAGGTTGAACTTAGGGTGCTGGCCTGGCCGGTTTTCATAAATGAATATGTGAACAAG
>CAIWRR010000231.1 GCA_903915125.1 Candidatus Firestoneibacteriota bacterium
AGATTTTTTGTTTCCATGATATCATCCTCTCTTTGATTTTTGCCACAAAGGCAATTATTATGTGACTTTCATCACAATTATAATCATTGAATTCAAACATGTCAAGCATCTTGTTTTGCGTATTATCGCTTTATATACAACGTTTTATACGCACTAATTTCAATTTCAATTATACTCCGTGAATTGCAAATCACAACATCGCTATTTTGTTGTGTCTTCATAATGCATTGTATTATCTGTACATATTAATATACCTTGTTTCACATTAATGCTTTTATTAACTTATCTGACAATAGATTGGCTTATTATTCAATGTTAATTAATTGTGGTTTCCTGGTATTTAGGGTATTTATCGGAAAACTGTCTTTTTGGAGGGGAAAATGCCGTTATTTTGTTTTGCCGCGTCTAAAGGCATCAAGCGCTGCCGGAAAAGGCGAGAGGACACGCTCAAGAACTCCCTGAAGGAAAGCTATGGCAACTCCGTAATTTGTTATCGGAACCCCTGCCTCTCTGCACTTATGAATCCTTGAAAGCATTTCTCTGCGGGTCAGCATACATCCTCCGCACGGGATGATAAGTTTGTATTGATTCAGTTCTTCCGGGTAATCCCTGCCCGAACAGATATCCACTTTAATATCTCCGCCGACATACTGCCTCAGCCAGCGCGGAATCTTCACCCTTCCTATGTCGTCTTCAATGGCGTGGTGGCTGCAGGCTTCGGCTATAAGGATCCTGTCGCCGGGCTTCATCTTTTCAACTGCAAGTATTCCCTTCACGGATTCCTGAAGGTCTCCTTTGTAGCGTGAAAAGAGGATAGAGAATGTCGTGCATTTTACGGCGGCCGGAGTGTCTGCAACCATCTTAAGCACGGTCTGTGAATCAGAAACTACCAGGTCCGGAAGAACCTTAAGATTGGAGAGGGCGTGCGCGTACTCCCTTTCCTTCGTTACAAGACAGGCCTGGTCATTGTCCAGCGCGTCGCGGATAGTTTGAACCTGAGGAAGGATCAGCCTTCCTTTGGGCGCCTGCAGGTCTATCGGAATTATCAGAACAGCGAGGCCTCCTGCAGGCATCAAATCTCCGATAAGCGAGGGCGGGTTCAAAAACTCATCCGGAGCAGTCTCAATTAAATGTTTCTTCAGCGCGTTAATAATTCGGTCACGATTGCTTTCATCCCTGCTCGAGCAAATAATAATCCGTGAAGAGACCGACTTCGCCTGCTCAAGAAATGCGTCAGAAGATTTTTTCAGGTCAGCCTTGTTTACGACTATTATGACGGGAGTATTGCGCTTCTTTGCCTCGGCCGCTATGGTTTCTTCGTATCCGCTCCAGGCATCCGGCTCGGTCACAAGCACGAGAATATCGGAACGATCAAACACCTTGAAGGTTTTAGTTATCCTCAGGCTGCCAAGCTCGGATTTATCGTCAAAACCCGCGGTGTCCAAAAAAAGAACCGGGCCGAGAGGCAGCAGCTCCATTGCCTTTTCTACAACATCTGTTGTTGTCCCGGCAACCGGAGAAGTTATGGAAACATCCTGGCCGGAAATGTAGTTAAGGAAACTGGACTTGCCGACATTCGTCCGGCCAAAAATGCTTATTTGAAGCCTCAGCGATTTAGGCGCGGTCTGCATTTTCTTCCCTGTATCCTAGAGCTACCAGATTATAAGGCGAGAGCAGCTTGGTTACGAGTTCTTTGCCGAGCTTTTTCTCAAGATATTGCCTGAGGTTTGTCTCTTTTGTTCTCCGGAAATCCGCAAGAAGATCATTGGCGCGGTCATAGCCGATACTTGGCAAAAAAGCCGTGATAAGCGCCGGGCTCTTCTCAAAATATTCGCGGCATTTATCTTCATCTGCCATTATGCCGCCGGCATGCGCGGCAAATATCTTATTGGAAGCTATAAGCAGCCCGGTGGTTTCAAGCAGTACATGGGCCAGAAGGGGCATAAATTCGTTAATCTGGAGAGTACCTTTTGAGCAAAGATCGGAGACCGTAATATCATTTGAGAGCACTCTGTAGCCTGCCTGCGCCACTGCCTCAACAATAACAGGATTAACCTTGCCCGGCATTATGGAAGAACCGGCTTGCGCCGGCGGCAAGCGTATCTCTTCCAGGAGATTTAATAGACGCAAGTCTGAAGAGACCTTGATAAGATTGACGGCATTAGCCTTAAGTATAGCGGAGGCTTCGACAAAAGCATCATTGTTGGCGGTTGGGTCAATTACATTTTCCGAGCGCGCGAGCCCCAAGCCTGTTACTTCGCGAAGTTTTTCTATAACAAGAAAGATATAGCTTTTCGGAGCGCCGAGTCCGGTGCCTACAGCCGTCCCGCCTATGTTTACCACGCGAAGGCGCTCTTCCGCCTTAAAAGTCCGCCATCTGTCTCTCGCAAAAGCTTCCGCAAAAGCCGAGAACTCCGCGCCGAGCGTGAGAGGAACAGCTTCCTGCATCTCGGTTCTCCCGATCTTGACAATACCGGCAAACTCTTTTTCTTTTTTTTGGAAAGCTCCCTGAAGCCCGGCGTTGGCCGCGGAAAGCGCCTTAAGATCATAGATGAGCGCAACCTTCAGCGCGGTGGGAAAAACATCATTCGTGGACTGATGTTTGTTCACATCCTCAAGCGGGTGAATGAGCGCTTCGGCGCCTTTGCCGCCCCCGAGAATTTCGCTTGCCCTGTTTGCTATCACTTCGTTGACATTCATATTCAGCGAAGTTCCGGCGCCGCCCTGAAAAGCGTCCACCGGGAATTGTTCGGAATACTTGCCTTCCGCGACCTCTTCTGCCGCCCGAACAATTGCGCCGGCGTTTTTCACTGACAGATATTTAAGTTCCATATTTGCGAGTGCCGCGGCTTTTTTAACCCGCGCGACAGCGCGGATAAGACATGGATTTACTTTAATGCCGCTAAGGGGAAAGTTTTCAACAGCGCGAGAGGTGTGTATGCCCCAAAAAACACCAGCGGGAATTTGTTTTTCGCCGAGCATGTCTTTCTCTATCCTATATTGTATTGACAAGGATCTCTCCGCCGAATCCGCTCTTTTCAGAAAAACTTTGAAACGCTGAGGCTATCTGACTGGGGACAATTGCAGGTTTGTTTTGACCGGATCACCCGGTACGACAACGACCCGGGTTGAAAACACCTTATAGCCTTTTTTCCAGGCCCTTATTTCGTATTCGCCAAACTTTAATTCCCGGCTCCGAAAATATCCTTCCTCATCGGTTACCAGGTTTTCTTCTTCCTTCCCCGCGTAATAGATATTAACTATTGCCGAAGACAGCAAGTTCTCCTCGCCCGGGAAACCGGAATCCGACATTACCCTGCCGGTAATTATGTTCCAGGACTGTTCCGAAGAAACAACGACATCAAGAAGAATCGAACCGGTTTCTTCAACAGTCACCTGCGCGCTTGTAAATCCGGATAACTGGTGCCAGAAGGCGAGAGTGTAAATCCCCGGTTTTAATTCGCCGGTCGTATAAGCCCCGTCGTCTGTTGAAGTCAAAGAATCAACCCCTTTGCCTCCCTTGTAAACTCTTATCCTTGCGCGAGAAACTTTGTTCCAGCTTCTGTCCAGCACACAGCCCTTAATCGCTCTGGACCCTGACCCCGCGTTCTTCTGGGTAAAGTTATATTTTTTCGCGTCGAAATCGCCTTCAGGCGGACCGAGAGGGGATTGTTCAACGGCCCCTGATATTTTTTTCTTAGCAGTATTTCCGAAATCCAGGCCGAGCGAGAATCTGTTAATGTTCCCGGCGTCGGAATAGGGGATGTAAGCGTAATCAATAGAAAGTTCTCCAATAGATACGCCTCCCCCGAAAGAAAGGCCTCCAAGCGTGCTTCTGTTATTGTAACCGCCGCGGAGATAAAGCTTGCTCGATCCGTCAAGCGGGAGCCCCATCTCGGCGCCGACGGCAAAATAGCCCGCATTATCTGAAGGCATATTATAATCTCCGGCGAGGGTAAGCCCGTTCATAGGTATTATTCCGAGGCCTACCCTTACAATCATCGGCAGGGTTTCGGTTGTCCCTGTGAATTTCAGGCTGCCGGTGAAGTTCGAGACGGCTACGGCAGCGTTGATCTTTGCGCCGCCGTTAAGCGGAAGGGTGCAGAACAAACCCGCATCACCGGTAAAAGTTGAAGCAGTGTCTCCTAAATTCAATGAAATATATTTTCCGGTAAATCCAATCCCAACCCCGCCAAAATCATAGGCCAAAGATACCGCCGCGGACATGTCATAAGGAGAAATAGTGCCGGTAGAATTGGCAAATGAATCATAAGTCGGAACTGACCCGCCGGAGAAATAGGTCACACCTGTGCCTATGCGGAAATTCCCGAGTGCAAAACTCAAAGATGCCCAGTCATAGAACAGGTCCGAAAGGTACGCGGTGTGCATGAGAACGATAGACGTAGAATTTCCGTTGATGAGAGAAGCAGGATTCCAGTAGACCGCGCTGGAGTCTCCGCAGACCGCGGAGTAGGCTTCTCCCATTCCGGCCGGCTTGCCTCCGGCTCCAAGTTTCAGAAACTGTGCCGGCGCGGTGCCGGCGTCTCCGGAAACGTTCGCCGAAAAAGCGCCTGCCGCAAGCAGGCATATCATAAAGGTCATTTTTAGTTTTTTCTTATTCATAGGTATATTCTATATTTAAAGGTCCTTTTTATCAAGCAGAAAGAACAAGACCGTTTTGCCGGCCGGCCTATTTTTTGCCTTTCTTTACTGATGTTTTTGTGGACTTCTTCAAAACCGCCTTTGCCGGCTGATGTTTTATTACGATGCCTTTTGTCAAGGTATACCTGATAATGGTCTTGTAATTCTTCGGGTCACCCTTAAAGAACATTCCCGGACCTTTTAAATACTCCTCTTCGTGCCTGCCCGAAAGCAGGTAGTTTTTATCTTTCGCGAGCGCCGTTAGCCTGCCTATATCAGCCAACTCATCGCTATAGGGGCCAATATGCAATATTTCCGCGGTCTCCCCGTACTCCCAGTATTTTAATTCCACCTTCAGGCCTTCTTTCTGCTCCGGAAGCGCATTGACTTCTTCCGGAACCCGGATGGCAAACTCAGCCGACCACCGGTCCTTCGGAGTGTCCACCGCACCCGTCCACCTCGCCTTGGGAATAGCCATGACTGCCTTGTCCACCTCTTTAAGGCGGTAATACATCTTGAAAAGCGCCGCTATACCCTGATTCGATATTTTTTCCGGATCGCCTGTAAGCGTAACGGTTATCACCTTCTGCCTTTCAATCTTGTTTATCTGCGGGTCCTTCAACCAGTCATATTTTGACAGGTCAGGCCCTTTGGGCCAGAGGAAGAAGAGAATTGCGGCGCAGACTGCCACAATTCCGCCGGCAATCAAAAGAAATTTTTTCATTTGGAACCTCCTGTTAAGAACGCGATTTTACGCACGCCCGATAAATTGCTTCAATAGCTTTTACCGTATTCCCCAGCTCAAATTTTTCTTCAACTGTCCGTCTTGCCGCCGTCCCAAGAGCCTTTCTTCTGCCCGGATTTTCTATCAGGCCCTTGATAAGCCCGGCAAGCTTCACATGGTCTCCGTATTCGAAAAGCAGTCCGTCTTTGCCGTCACTAATTATTTCAGGCACGCCGCCAGCGCCGGTCCCTAAGACGGGTTTTTCCATGGCCATGCCCTGAATAAGAACAAGACCGAATGTTTCGAATATAGAGCACATAACGACGGCATCTGAGGCATCAATAACAGACGGAAGGTCGCTCCTGAATCCGAGGAACCTTACGTTGTTTTCCAGGCGGGCTTCCTTCACACCAGAGACCAGCCCCTCATAGTACTTCTGTTCTTCGTTCCCTTCCGGCCTGCCGGCAAAGACAAAAACCGCTTCCGGATTAGTTTCAAGCACCTGCTTCGCGGCCGCCACAAGCACGTGCTGGCCCTTCCCGCTATTTATTCTGCCGGCCATGCAGACGAGAAAAGCTTCCCCGGAAATTCCGGCTTCCTTCCTGAAGCTCATGCCGTATTTTCCGGGACGCCATTCTTCTTTTGTGTCAATACCGTTATAGACGGTTACAACCTTTGACGGCGCGATGGGTATGGTATCAAGCAGGTTCTTCCTCACAAGCTCACAGACACACATCATAAGCTTGATGCGCCCTGCAACCCAAGCGTGAAAAAGGTCCTTCTTTCGCGTCGTCGAATAAACATGCTTGGTGCAGACTATGGGCACTCCTCCGGCCAGCGCCGCGGCGGCGATCAGGTTGCTCAAGTCCCTGGTCCAGTGGGAGTGAATTATCTCAAACCCGCCTTTTCTCAGCGCTCTTGCGGCCCTGAATATCTCCACCGGATTGAAATACCAGCTGAAGCCGGTAGGGATAACCTCGACCCCGCACCTTAAGGCTTCCGCTTCTACCGGCGAACCCTTTTTGCACATTATTGAAACTTTATGGCCTTTCTCTTTGAGTTGTACCGAAACGGGAACACAGAACAGCTCTCGCCCTCCCGCAACATTGCTGGAAATGACCTGAAGGATATTCATATGAAAAAATTATAGCATATTTCACCCGGAAAGTTGCCAGGGTTTTTAGCGCGTGTTTTTATAGATATTTTCTATAATGTCCCCGGCTTTTTTCACCGGGATTAGCATATAATCCCTGAGGGTAAGCAACCCCTCAAAAAAACCGGCTGCTATTGTCGATCTTACCTCTATCATCACCTCATCAACCGGAGCTTCTTTGTTCTCCTCCACCTTGCTCAAAATAAAGAGCGGCAGGCTCCTCATCATCGCGCCGGCCAGGAAGAGCAGCTGGAAAGCGCCTATATTAAGAAAGAGTACTTTGAAAGAAAAATTTCCCATCCAATCAAGCAGGTACCCTCCGATAACCGGGCCGATAAACGCCACCGAGCTGGTAAGGATAGTGTTGAAAGCAAGATAGGCGGCGCGGTCTTTCTTAGGCGTAAGCCTAAACATTATATTGAACTGCGCAACACCGACGCCCGGCCAGAAAGTTCCGGAGATAAGATACAGCGGAATCAGCATCCAGTAGCTCCAGCCGACAAAGACAAAGAAAAATGGAATGAGGCCGATAAATCTTCCACAGATAAGCATGATCGGCTTGTAACCGTGCTTGTCCATCATCTTGCCCCAGAATTTTGTTATCAACACGCGGACGAGCGCCTCAAGAATAATAAAGAGCGTAAGATACTTGTATTCGAGTTTCACCTCTCTTATCAGAAATACCGTTTGGTAAACGGCAGTCAACCCGATTATAAACGCCCAGGATGTATTAAACATGGCGAGACGCATAAAATTCTTGTTTTTCATTATCTCAAATATTTTCTTCGTAACATCAAAGACAGAAGCGCGGTCATCCGGTTTTATCGCTCTTGGAACTTCAGGAAGCCGCTTCTGGATAAAATAGGCGACAATACCGAAAACAGCGGCGGCAAAAAAGAGGCTCGAAAACCCGATGCTTTCATTTTTTAGCTTCCATTTATCTATGTACCAGCCGGCCATGAGATAAATTATTATGGATGAAATGTTCGCTATATTGGTCCTGAGTCCGAAATAATGTCCGCGGCGGTCCCAGGGGATAAGGTCTCCCATCCAGGAGGTCCAGGTTATTACGGAATGCGTGGTGAACAGCGACATTACCAGATAACAGGCCGAGAAAACCAGCAGGGGGGCTGAAATGAGCTTGTAGTGGAACAGGACCGGCACCGCGGCGACCGCGAACCAGAGCAGGCGTCCCGGAAGAAGCGCCTTGAAATACAGCTTTTTCCTGTTTTCAGCCCTGTCAATGAAATGCGAGAAAAAGGGCGCGGCCAAATTGGCAAAAAGCGGAATGGAAGTTATCCAGCCGATCGCTTTATTGGAAGCGCCAAGAAAACAGAGATAACCCGTAAAAAAAATCCCGGCGGTAATAGTCGCGAGGCCCTGCGCAAAGGCGACCTCCCGGATGAAAGCCGAGAACACGCTCTTCTTGAGCGGTTCCGTTTCCGGAGCCGGGGCAGGCGCGGTTACTTCTTTTTTGTCTTCCATATCCTCTTCTTGATGCCCGGCGGAACAACATCTTCCACGGCATTGCCTATGAAGGAAAAGGGAACAAGCGCGAATGAAAGCGCGCTGTTTATCACTTCCGCAACTTCGGTTCGGACCAGCAGGGCGACGCTGTTAACATCCCCTTCCCCTGTTTCCTTAAACTGGCGCAGGAAAAGGGACGGAAAGAACCTGCCAAGCACGCCGAGCACAAAAAGCATCTGGTAGTTTCCGAATTTGAAGAAATATAGGTCAAGTTTATAGCTGCCTATCCCGGAGAGAATGGCCCCTCCCGCGGCGGGAGCTATTGTGGCAGCAGCAGCAACGGCTATTGTATTAAACGCCATATAAGAAGCCCTCTTTTCCCTCGGCGCAATTTTCAGCAGCATATTATAGGAGGCAAGGTTGAATCCTGACCAGCACGCGCCCGCCACAAAATATATGACCGCGAGCAGCCAGTTGGCGTAAGCCATGAATGCCCACAGGAAAGGCGTAATGCTCAAAATATTCCCGGTAATAAGCATCACCGGCTTGTTGCCGTACCTGTCGGCAATACGGCCCCAGAAGGTCATCGTAACCAGCCCCATAACGACAGACACAATCGCGTAGGTATTTATGACGGTATAGGACATTTTTAATTCTTTGATGAGGTACATGTTCTGGTAAGTTCCTATAAGAGTCATTCCAAAAGTCCAGGCCGCGTTGAACCAGACAAGTTTCGTGAAGTTTTTGTCTTTCGAAACCTCAAGCATCTTTTTCGGGATGGCTTCCAGCGAGAACGGTTCTTTTGCCGGCGGCTGGATGTGCCCGGCCGGAAGCCGTCGCAGAAACAAATAATTCAGCACGGCAAAAACCGAACCAATGAAGAAGAGCCAGGCAAAAGCAAGCTTTGGGTCCATATGGCAGCGGTCAAGAAATAACCCGCCGAGCACGGCAAAAACCATCCCCACAGCGCCGCCCATAACATTCCTGCGCGCGAAATAGTGCCCTCTCTGTTTCTCCGGAATTATATCGCCAAGCCACGAGAACCAGGACTGCCCGATTAAAACATTCAGGAATGACATGAAAACGCTGATAATCAGGTAAAAAGGCAGAGGCCTGGGAAGCATTTTTTTGAACATCAGGAAAGGCAGAGCCGCAAGCAGAAATTGCACGAGCCTGATAGGCAGGCTCCAAAGCAGGGTCAGTTTTTTCTTGTCGCGGTGCCTGTCAACCATGTAGGAAAATATGGGAGCTGAAATACCGGCAAGTGAACCGATAGAAACGAGGAGTCCGAACTCAAACTCGGAGGCGCCAAGCAAAAGGAGGTATCCGGTCGCAATGGCCCCCGACATTAGGGGTACCCACATGTTGGCGAAGGCCACTTCGAGAAGAATGTCTGTGTAAACCTGCTTTGGCAGCGAACCGGCCTCGGTAGCCGTTTTCACGCCGCCGGTACTTTCACTTTCAGGCATATTCTATTAGTCCTTAGATGAGGAAGATATGGATTATTTATTCCGTTATGCCGGATTATATCTTTACAAACAGCAACAAAAGACTCCAGCCTTCACGACGCAGCCTTTTTATTATAGTCCTCGCGCCGCAAATTGTCGAGCCATTAAACATCAGAGCATGAAAAAGCCCGATATTATCGGGCTTTTTGAATTTGGTTGCGGGGGACCGATTCGAACGGTCGACCTTCGGGTTATGAGCCCGACGAGCTTCCAACTGCTCCACCCCGCGGAATGTGGTAAATTATACAACTATTTGCCCTGCTTTGCAATCATTTTAAGGAGGCTTCGCGGAAGGCCGTCAGGAAACCCTAAATTGCTTCAGCAATTTTCTGACCTCCTCAAGCGGGAATCCCACGATATTTGTCTCTGAGCCCGAGAGCCGCCTGACATAGGGGTCATCTTCCTGGATAGCATAAGCCCCGGATTTATCGGCGTTCTTCTTCGCCATCTTCCCGATAACCGCTTCGTCAAGTTTGGCCATCTTTACTCTTGAGACACAGGCCTTAACCGACTTTTTCCCGGTTTCAGCGTCAACCACCGCGACCGAGGTCCACACGCTCTGGACTGTGCCGGAGAGCTCGCGAAGCATCTTTTTTGCCGCAGCCTCGCTGCCCGGCTTGCCGAAGATTTTGCCTTTCATTATGACTATCGTATCCGCCCCGATTACCACGCCTTCCTTCACTCCTTCCGCAGAAGCGAGCGCCTTGTCCAGCGCGAGCTTTTTCAGAGCAGGAAGAGAAAACCGCGTGCCGATGTCTTCATCTATATCGGCCGGCTTCACAATAAACTTGACCCCGAGCTCCTTCAGCAGCTCGCGCCTCCGCGGAGAAGCGGACGCCAGTATGACTTTTCGTTTTTGTTTCATGGCGCGTATTCTACCACAGAATCAAAAGAATTTCCCTCAAGTTCACGGCAAAAAGCGATTTTTAAGGAAGTTTCCGCCATAACATGCTAAAATACCTCTCTTTAAGGGAGAAAACACTATGAAACGCGAAGATATTAGGAATATTGCCATAATTGCCCACGTTGATCACGGAAAAACCACGCTGGTTGACGCCATGCTGAAACAGACCAATGCAGTCAAGGTTGTTGAGGACTCGCCTGATCTTATCATGGACAGCATGGACCTGGAACGCGAGCGGGGCATCACCATAAGGGCAAAAAACGCATCGCTGGTCTATAAAGGAATAAAGATCAATATAGTAGACACCCCGGGACACGCGGATTTCGGCGGCGAGGTGGAGCGCACTCTCAGGATGGCTGACGGCGTCCTTCTCCTCGTAGACGCGAAAGAAGGCCCTATGCCGCAGACCAAGTTCGTTCTTAAAAAAGCGATGGAACTCGGGCTTAAGGCAATTGTGGTAATAAACAAAATAGACAGGATAGATTCATATATAGACGAGACCGTGAACAAGACTTTCGACCTCTTCGTAAAATTGAACGCGAACCACATCCAGCTGGACTTTCCGATAATTTACGCTTCCGGACTGCTGGGAATGGCCTCCCATTCGGCTGAAGAACTTCAAGAAATGCTCAAAAAGCCGGACCATCCTGATATCTCACAGCTCTTTGAAGCCATAATTAAT
>CAIWRR010000232.1 GCA_903915125.1 Candidatus Firestoneibacteriota bacterium
ACGGGTGACGGATTCAAGTCTTTGGCGGAAGGCCAGGAAGTAGAATTCGAGATCGTCGCTGGCCCGAAGGGTGAACAGGCTGCAAACGTAAGAAAAGCCTAAACCTGACAAAATTGACCGGCTCCCTGGGGAAACCTCGGGAGCCGGTTCTATTTTCGGCGTTTAGGTTTAATCCGCGTAATTAGTTAACGCATTTTTTTAGGTAAGCACAATTATTCAAGCGCTAGGTCCCTGACAATAAACAAAAGAAGAGGTAAAACTTGGATTTTGTGCTTTGTTTGGTGTTTAGCGCTGTTTTTTTTTGGAGGGGACGATGGATTTTCAGCCCGGCATAATATCCGCAAAAGGCAAATTCGTTAAGAAGGGACAGAAGAAGTTGAAATTCCCGGAGGGTTTTGTCTGGGGTGCTGCCTGTTCGTCCTATCAATCTGAAGGCGCCTGGAACGAAGACGGCAAGAGCCCGTCAAGCTGGGATGTTTTTTGCAAAAAACCCGGCATAGTAAAAGGAGGCTCAGACGCCACTGTTGCTATTGACCATTATCATCGGTACAAATCCGACATAAAGATAATGAAAGATATCGGGATAAAGGCCTACCGCTTTTCAACTTCCTGGCCGAGAATTATTCCAAACGGCACCGGAAAGGTGAACGAGAAGGGGCTGGATCATTACGACAGGTATGTTGATGAACTGCTGAAGAACGGCATCAGGCCGTTTCTTAACCTTTACCACTGGGACCTGCCCAATGTCCAGGAGCTGCGGGGAGGATTCCGCAGCAAGGAAACTTCACGCGCTTTCGCCGACTACGCTGTTGCCGTTGTGAAGAGGGTGGGGGACAGGGTTAAAGACTGGATGACATTCAACGAGATAAAGCATATCTGGGAAGGGTGCTACAACAGCAACTGGAACGCGCCCGGACTGCATCTTTCAGAAAAAATAAACAACCAGGCGTATCACAATGTCAATCTTGCTCACGGGCTCGCAGCGAATGCCATAAGGGCTTACAGTCCTAGAAATGATGTCGAAATCGGATTGGTGCATGCTCTCTGGATTCGCATGCCCAAAGATGAAAAGAGCAAAAAGGATGTTCGCGCAGCGGAGAAGTGTTTCCTTGAAAAGAGCGGACGTCTGATAGACCCGGTCTACAAAGGCGAGTATCCGGAAAATGCTTTTAGCCCCGGCACTGAGCCGGAGACGACAAAAGAGGAAATGCGCGTAATTTCAACGCCGATGGACTTCTTTGGCCTGAATGTTTACGGCGGTTTTGATGTTTCGCACGACGCCAAGGCGGAGAACGGCTGGAGAGAAATAGAGAGCGACCCGTCTGTGCCGGTAACCTCAATGAACTGGGGTGTCACGCCGTCCGCTATGTATTGGGCCATTAAGTTCGTCTGCGACAACTATGATGTGAAGAAATTGTACGTCACTGAGAACGGCGCGGCCTATATCGATACCGTGACGCATGACGGCAAAATTCATGACTGGGACAGGATAGATTTTCTTGCAAAATACATCGCCGAGATGAAAAGGGCTGTTGCGGGCGGTTATAAGGTTGACGGCTACTTCCTGTGGTCTTTATTTGACAATTTTGAATGGGCGGGAGGTTACACCCAGCGGCTCGGCGCCGTTTATGTTGATTATCCTACACAGAAGAGGATTTACAAAGATTCGGCTTACTGGTATAAAGATTTGATACGAAAGAACGCTCTAACAATTTAAAAGGCGGAACAATGGCAAAGAAAGCGTTAATGTCCGGCAATGAAGCGATAGCAAGGGGGGCCATGGAAGCCGGCATCTCCTACGCGGGAAGCTACCCTGGAACGCCTGCTACGGAGATACTTCAGTATCTAGCGCAAAATTTTAAAGGAAAAGCCGAGTGGTCCGTAAACGAGAAGGTTGCGCTGGAGGTTGCCGTCGGAGTTTCCTACACCGGCAGAAGGGCAATCTGTTCAATGAAACATGTCGGATTAAATGTGGCTGCGGATCCTCTTATGACCTCGGCGTATTTGGGGGCAAGAGGCGGGCTGCTTGTGGTCGTGGCGGATGATCCGGGCGCGTATTCTTCCCAGAACGAGCAGGATTCCAGGATCTTCGCGAGGTTTGCGAAACTTCCCTGTTTTGAACCTTCCGACGCCGCTGAAGCCAAAGAAATGACTATAGCCGCTTTTGATCTTTCCGAGAAATTTGAGGTGCCCGTAATCTTGAGGAGCCTTACCAGGCTGTCGCATACCGCGTCGCCTGTAGAACCCGGAGAGATACGGCCTGAGAATAAACTGGACTTAAAAAAGGATCCTTCCCGGCTGATTGCCGTTCCGAGCAATGTTGTCAGGCTTCACAAGC
>CAIWRR010000233.1 GCA_903915125.1 Candidatus Firestoneibacteriota bacterium
AGTTCTTTTTACAACTTCATTAAATACGCCAAACTATGGGAATTGACAAGAAAAAAATAAGCTCAGTATTGGTCCGGGCTCCCGGCTGGATTGGAGATTCAGTAATCTCCATGCCGGTAGTGAGGACTATCAGGGAGAATTTCCCAAAAGCCTTCATTACCGTGTCTGTAAAAGACAGGGTAAAGGAACTTTGGGATGGTTTTATTTACGCCGACGAGGTTGTGTCCGATAGCGAACAGAAACTCAACGGCAGGAGAGGTTATGATTTGGGGGTAATCTTCCCGAACTCGTTCTCATCGGCCTATAGAATGCTTAGGGCCGGAGTTAAGAATAGGGCAGGTTATTCGACTGAAATGCGCGGACTGCTTATTACGCACCGTGTTCCCAAAAGAGGAAAATTCCGTTCAATACACCTGATTGAAGAGTATTTTGACATTCTAAGGCATCTCGGTCTTAAGATCCATTCAAAGGCTCTTTTCTTTAAAGTACCGGCCAAGGCAAGCAATAAAATTGACAGGCTTATCAGCGAGCAGGGATGTAATGACGGAAGGCCTATCATCGGAATATGCCCGGGTGCTTCTTTCGGCAAAGCCAAGGCCTGGCCGCCTGAACGCTATTCGGAAGTTGTCAAGTTTCTTACCGCCAAATACGGTGCGCGCATTGCCTTGTTTGCAGGTAAGGGAGAAACAGCCTGCGCTAAAATAATATTGCAGGGTTTGAAAAAGAGTGATATACTTTCAGCAGGAGGGGAACTTACGATCACTGAAAGCGCCGCTCTTATTGAAAGGTGCAGTCTTTTCATCTCGAATGACACCGGTCCAATGCATATTGCGGCCGCAATAAACGTCCCCGTTTTAGGGCTTTTTGGTTCAACAAACCCGGTTTGGACCGGGCCGCTTGGTTCTAAATCACGCGTATTATACAAAAAGACCGAATGCAGCCCTTGCTTCCAGAGGGTCTGCCCGCGGAAAAGAAACAGATATGAATGCCTCTTGAATATTAACGCAGAAGATGTGATTGGTGAACTCAAGAAGTTCAAAACATTGTAGGGGGCATATGAAAAATATTTATTTTGTTTTGATGATTGCTTTTTTTACACTGTTGCTCACTTCTTGCGGCAAGAACCCTGTAGGGCCTGCCTTGAGTTCACTCTCATCAGGAGTCAATTCTGCGTCGTCTTCAAGCAGTTCAGCAGCAGTTACCACTAACGCGTCAAATACGTCCGGCAACGGCGGCGCTTCCGGCGTGGGCATCAGTGAAAACAATACGGTAAGCTCGGCGTCTGCAGGGACGGGAGTCTCCGCCGCGGAAGCTTCAACAGGCGTAAGCGCCGCGACTTTCAGTTCAAATGGATCGTCTCAGGATGCCGGCAGCGCTTCCAGCATGACTTTCGCCATAAATAACAATATTACACATTTTTATATCCCTTCTGTGTTTGGAAACCCGCGCATATACTGGGATGCTTCGGGAGTCAATCAATCTTACCAGAAGGTTCGTATCACAATAAGTAAGATGGACCCTATTAAGGGTTATTGGGAGATTAATGACGTTGCCAGGAATAAAGGCAGCGTAATCTATGGTGACGCCAAGGCAGGTACAGTAGTAACAGCCGCCGTTCCACTGGACAGAGGTAGTTACAGTATTTATATCTCTGTATACGACAATGAAACCAGCAATAACAACGCGTACGGCGGCGGCAACTTCGTAGTCCAATAAGCCGCCTTGTATTACTATTTTTGAAGATGATTCTATATACAAGGAGGGGGTGAGAATATGAAAAAGTTTCTCTTGTTTTCTTTCATTCTTTGCTCGACGGTTTTGGTTATATGTGGATGCGGAAGTAAAAACCCGGTTGGTCCTTCTTCGATGCTTTCTCTCGGCTCTAACGCCAGTTCAGGTACCACGGCAAATACAAACGCCAGCGCTGCCGGAGGCAACACAAATACATCAAACAGCGGCAATACAGGCGTTGACACAACGCCGACAAACACTGTATCAACTCAGACAGGTGATACCGGCGTATCAAGCGCTGAAGGTTCGACAG
>CAIWRR010000234.1 GCA_903915125.1 Candidatus Firestoneibacteriota bacterium
AGGACTCCTGGGACGCGTTCCTGAAATACGCTAAATCCAAGGGGTATACGGAACAACTGCTGGAAACCGCGGGTCTTATTATCAAGAACGAGCAGCGGGGAAGTTACTACGACAGGTTCCGGAACCGCATTATTTTTCCGGTCCAGGACAGGAACGGGAAATACTGCGCGTTCGGCGCCAGGGTGACGGACAAGTCCCTGCCCAAGTACCTTAATTCTCCGGAGACGCCGGTGTACGTGAAAAGCCGTATACTCTACGGCTGGCCGCAGGCGAAGGCGGCGGTTTCGGAAAGCAATACGGTTATCATAGTTGAAGGCTACATGGATGTTGTAATGCCGCATCAATACGGCGTTTCAAATGTCGTCGCGAGCATGGGCACTTCTCTCACAAAAGAACAGGCCCAGCAGATCAAACGCTACGCCGAGAATGTGAAACTCTGCTACGACCTGGATAAAGCGGGAATAAATGCGAGCATCCGCGGGATAGACGTGCTGATAGAAGAAGGGCTAAATGTCAGCGTGGTGGTTATGCCGCAGGGCTGCAAGGACCCTGACGAACTGCTGGTAAAGAAAGGAAAGGACGCCTTCCTTGCGGCGGTTAATAACGCAAAAGACATTGTTGAATTCTGGCTCGATGCGGAAAAAACCTCGGCCGGAACGGAACTTTCCGGAAAAATCGCGGTTGTCGCTAAAATGAAGCCGGTAATAAACAAAGTAGCCAACGAGCTTCGCCGCAAAGGATATATTGAGACCATCGCCAGGAAGCTCGGCCTGGAAGAAAGGGTCGTGGAAAAAGAGTTTTCCAAGGAAGAAAGGTCCTATTCAGCGGCTGCGGTGAAGGGGCAGGCAAAACCGGCGGCCAGGGAAAGAGTCTGTCCTCCGGCCGAAAAAGAGCTCCTGACTCTGATTTTAAACTCCACAGAAGCCGCGGGAAGAGTTTGCGCGGAATTGTCAGACAGCGATTTTACGGACAAAATAAACTCAGGGATCTTCTCGGAGATAAAAAAAAGTTTGGCTGAAAAAGGCGTGTTGGACCATTCCGGAATAGCGGCCGCGCTTGTTGGCGAAGCCGCGGAGGCCTTTACCGCTCTCTCGCTGGATGAAAGGGAATTTGCCGGGCAGGAGAAAGCGGAAAAAGATCTTGTCAGGCACATTATGAACAACAGGATAATCAACAGGCTGAAGGAACTCGAGCCTGAGGTAAAGAAGGTCGGCCGCAGCGAATACGATAAGAACCTTGTGAATGAATACTATCAGTTACTGCGCAGGCTGAAGGGGATGAAGAAGTGACGGAAAAAACCAAGAAAGCGATACCCGCGAAGAAACCAGGCAACCTGGCACAGCTCGTGGAAATGAGCAAAGAAAAAGGCTATCTAACCTACCAGGATGTGAACGAGGTCCTGCCGGAAGACGTTATTTCTCCGGATGAGATAGACGGCATTCTTTCCAAGCTTGACGAGATGGATATCCACGTAACGGACGCCCCGAAAGAAGAAAAGGGGCTGAAGACCCCCAACGGGGAAATACATTTCGCGGCGGCATCAGATGTCGGGCTAGACGATCCTATACGGCTGTACCTGCGCTCCATGGGGCAGATCTCCATCCTTTCCCGCGAAGAAGAACTTTCCCTCGCAGAAGAGATAGAAAAAGCCGAAGAGGAAATAGACAAGATACTTTACGAGTCAAGGTTTGTGCTCGAGAAGGTAAACGGCTTCACGGCGGAAGTGCTGGATAACACAAAACCTATCCAGGACTTGATGAACATTGAAACCGACGGCGAGATCAGCCCGCGCATTATCAAAAAATACAAGAAGCACCTGCGCGATATGCTCAGAAAGATTCGCGGGGAAGAGGCAAAGCTGGAGAAGTTTGACCTAAAGCTTTCCAAGAAAAGGATTAGCGACAAGGCGCGGGCGCTCCTGGAAGAGAAAAAGATAGAGAGCCGGGGCAGGATAATTGACTGCTATATCGATTTAGACATCAGCCTGGACGAGAAGAAGATCATGATCCAGAGCGTTAAGGATATGGCTTTTGAAATCATCAAAGCCGAGAAAGAGATAACGGAACTGGAGAAAAACAGCAGGCTTTCCCGGGACCAGATTAAACGGGCCGCGGCGGGCAAGAAGATAGACGCGAAACCTAAATTGACGCATCCGGAGCTGGCAGAACTCGGCAGGCAGATAGGTATTTCAGAGAAGAAGATAAAGGCTGTAGCCGAGACAGTTGGCAGCAATCCGTTCAAGGTGAAGGCGGATACCAGGAAGATAGAAGAGAACGAGCGCAGGGCCTACAACGCCAAGATGAAACTGGTCCGCGCCAACCTTCGCCTTGTTGTTTCAGTCGCCAAGAAATACACAAACCGGGGCCTGCATTTCCTTGATCTTATCCAGGAAGGCAATATCGGTTTGATGCGCGCCGTTGACAAGTTTGAGTACAAGAGAGGCTACAAGTTCTCGACTTACGCGACCTGGTGGATTCGCCAGGCAATCACGCGCGCTATCGCGGACCAGGGAAGAACAATCAGGGTGCCCGTGCACATGATAGAGACCCTGAATAAACTTGTGAAAAATTACAGGGAACTGCTCCAGTTGTACGGCAGGGAGCCTTCACCGGACGAGCTTGCCAAGAAAATGGTTCTTCCCATAGAGAAGGTCAGGGAAGTGTTAAAGATAGCGCAGGAGCCCATTTCGCTCGAAACGCCTATAGGAGAAGATAAGGACGGGCATCTCGGGGACATCATCGAGGACAAGGAAGTGATCTCGCCGCAGGTGGCCGCGGCGCATATGATCCTGCAGGAACAGCTTGAAAAGATACTGCACACTTTAAAGACCAGGGAAGCGGAGGTAATCAGACTCCGTTTTGGCATAAACAAGCCGTATCCCTACACGCTTGAGGAAGTCGGCAATATCTTTAATATCACGAGGGAAAGGGTAAGGCAGATAGAGGCGAAGGCGCTCAGGAAGCTCCGGCATCCGGTAAGGGCGAAATACCTGAAAGGATTCCTTGAACAGCAGTAACATCACATTTCCCTCCCCTTCTTAATAAGGGGAGGGTTAGGGTGTGGTTAATAATTCAATCGAAGCAGAATCAAAAGGGCTCCGTTATCCCGGAGCCCTTTTTTTGCCTGTCGCTTCTTAATCATCCTTACGTTATAAACGTTAGTAACGTTAAGAACGCTAAAAAACATAAATGTATCATCTTTCCGGGAAATACCTTACCTGCACCATTTTCCTTCTCGGTACCGAATGGTACGGGAATGAAGGGTAGCCGAACATCATGGCATACCCCGCGTTAAAATCCTCAGGCAGCTCAAGCGCCGTCTGAAGCGGTTTCCAGCTCTTAATTGCCATTATGAAAAACCCTCCCCAGCAAGACCCGATGCCCCTGGAGGACAGGAGCAGTTCAAACTGGGTCATTGCTATGATCGCGTCCGTGGCCCCGCTGCCGTTTAACGCGCTGTAGTAGTTTATGGCAAGATGCGGAGCGTTCCTGCAAAAAAGGTCTTCGCCTTTCTCGTGAGCTTTTATGAAATTGTCCGCCGAGAATTTAAGTTTCGCTTCCGGGTCGTTTTCCTTAATGAATTTCATCCAGTCCACGGCTATTCCCGTGAATTTCCTGACCTCTTCTTTTCCGTTTACGACCAGCCATTTAATTCCCTGGCTGTTCCCTCCGGTAGGCGAATGTTTTAGAGCTCCGAATACGGCGTCAAGTTCGTCGCGCGGGACGGTGTCGCTTTTATAATTCCTGATCGATCGCCTGTATCTCAGGAAAGCTTCGAGCTGAGCCGGGGGAAGGGCGCTTGCTTTTGGTTCTTCGCCGGTCTTTTCCGCCGGGCGGAATTGAAGGGTAAGAGCGCTTGTCGGGCAAACAGCTTCGCAGTGTCCGCACCTTATGCAAAAAGGTTTTCGGCTTTCAGGTATTTCGGGAAACCCGCCGGAACCCGTTGCCATAACGCCTGCCGGGCAGTCTTTTATGCAAAGCCCGCATTTGCTGCACTTTTTTAAATCAAGATCAATTTTGCTCATTTTGCACCTCGCTGGATTGTAGGTCATGCGAAAACCTTTGTCAAGCGCTTGCTTTTCATTATCATTGAAATCATATAAATTCTTTGATAAAATCATTTTCCGTGTTTGTTATTCCTAAACTTCCGATTAAAAAAGGAGCTTGTGATGAAGATAGTCGTGCTTGACGGGTATGCCCTAAACCCGGGGGATCTTTCCTGGGAAGGGCTAAAAATGCTCGGAGAACTCTCCGTTTATGACCGTACTTCCGGCGCTTTTGTCGTTGAAAGATGCAAGGACGCCGAAGTGATTTTGAGCAACAAAACAGTACTGGGAGAAAAAGAGTTCGCGCAGCTGCCGTCCCTCCGCTTTCTAAGCCTGCTGGCAACCGGTTATAATGTGATAGACACTGTCGCGGCCAAAAAAAGAGGCATCACGGTTTCCAACATACCGACCTACGGCACGAGTTCTGTTTCTCAGATGGCTTTTGCGCACATTCTTGAATTTTGCCACCATGTCCAGCACCACAGCGATGAGACCAAGAAGGGCCGCTGGGCAGAGAACTCGGACTGGTGTTTCTGGGACTTTCCTCTGGTTGAGCTTGCCGGCAAAACTATGGGAGTGATTGGTTTTGGCCGTATCGGTCAGGCCACGGGCGATATCGCGCAGGCCTTCGGGATGAAACTGCTCGCTCATGATGTTTACAGGTCGGATCAGTCCCGCAGGAAGGATTTTAGATGGGCAGATACCGCGGAGCAGGTGCTTGTCGAGTCGGATTTTGTAAGCCTGCACTGTAACCTAACGGGCGACAACGCGAAAATGATAAATTACGAAACGCTGAAAAAAATGAAGAGGACGGCTTTTTTGGTTAATACTTCGCGCGGGCCGCTTGTTGACGAGGCCGGGCTGGCCAGGGCCCTTAATGAAGGGCTGATAGCGGGCGCAGGCCTGGATGTACTGGAACAGGAACCTCCGAAGAAGGATGATCCGCTCTACAGGGCTAAGAACATTTTCATTACGCCGCATATTTCCTGGGCTACAAAAGAAGCGCGCTCGCGCCTGATGGATTTGGCCGTGGAGAATGTGAAGGCGTATAAAGCAGGGAAGCCGGTAAATATAGTAAATAAGTAAATAATTACGTTCATAACGTTTAAGGGGTTTTAACGTTCTTCACGTAAACCGGTGAAAAATATCCGTCCCAAAGAAGCTTTAGCCTTGTGGTCTCGAAGCTTACCTCAATATCATGCCAACCCGGGTTAACAGTCTTTATTTAATACTGTAATACAGCAAAAATATAAGCCACAAATATCGAAATTAGTAAAACTGTAGACCTAAAACTCCTGATTTTGCATAAAAAATGCAAAAATATCTTGACAGAATGCGCAAACAGGGGTAGAATTCGGCTGGAGGGTATAAAAATGGCCAGAAAAATAAGTGAATTGTACGGGGAGTTGACCTTCAGCCGCAAGGTTATGAAGGAAAAACTCAGCAAAGAGGTGTACGCTAAACTCGTCGAAACCATCGACGAAGGCTCTCCTCTTGATCACGACATCGCGGCGGATGTTGCTCATGCCATGAAGGAATGGGCGATAGAGAACGGCGCGACGCATTTCACGCATTGGTTTCAGCCGCAAAGAGGCGGCACGGCAGAAAAGCATGATGCTTTCATAACCTATGGCGAGAGCGGAGAGATTGTAGAGAGATTATCCGCTTCTCAATTAATACAGTCTGAACCGGACGCGTCTTCATTCCCTTCCGGCGGCATAAGATCCACTTTTGAAGCCAGGGGCTACACGGCCTGGGATCCGACCTCTCCCGCGTTCCTGCTTGAATCAGAGGACTCCAAAACGCTGGTGATCCCGTCGGTCTTCCTGTCGTGGACAGGCGCGGTTTTGGATCTTAAGACCCCGCTGCTCCGCTCTCAGAGAGCTCTCAACGAGATAGCCATTAAGCTTCAGAGGCTGCTCGGCAACCGCATGGCAAAGAGAATCAAAATAAATGTCGGGCCCGAACAGGAATACTTCCTCTTCAACAAGGACCTCTTTGAAAAGAGGCCGGATCTGGTGATTACCGGCAGAACTCTTTTTGGAGCAGCTCCGGCAAAAGGGCAACAGATGGAAGATCATTATTTCGGCTCTATCAAAGACAAAGTCCTTAACTTCATGGAAGATTTTGACATGGAGCTTTTCAGGAGAGGGATACCCAGCAAGACCAGGCATAACGAGGTAGCCCCCAACCAGTTTGAAGTCGCTCCCATATATAGCGAGTCAAACCTGGGCATAGACAACAACCTTAAGCTCATGGACATCATGA
>CAIWRR010000235.1 GCA_903915125.1 Candidatus Firestoneibacteriota bacterium
AACAAGACGCACGAAGTGCGGCTTATTCTGCCATGCCAGACGTAGTCTGGCATCAATTATATCCTTCCTTACAGAACAAGACGCACGAAGTGCGGCTTACAAACGTTAAGAACGTTTTTATATTTTTACTTTCTTCGCCCTCTCTATCTTCGAAAGCGCATCCAGATAAGCCTTTACCGAAGCCTCTATAACATCCGTTGAGATGCCCCTGCCGTTTACCTCGGTTCCGCCCTTCCGTATCCTGACGCTTACCTCTCCCATAGCTTCTTTCCCGGAGGTGACAGAGCGGATCTGATAGTCCAGCAGCTTTACATCCTTTTCGCCCAGTATCTCGTTTACGGCATTGTAAGCCGCATCAACCGGTCCGTCGCCGATGGCCGCCGCCTGCTCATCCTTGCCTTTTACCTTTATCCTGACGGTCGCCGTCGGAACCATTTTGTTGCCGGTCGCGACATAAATGTAATCAAGGTGATAAATTGCTTCAGTACCTTTCTTCCCGACGGATTCCATTAGCGCCATAAGGTCATCGTCAAAGACCTCTTTCTTTTTGTCGGCAATTTCCAGGAATTTGCCGTAAAGCTCCAGTATCTCGGAATCAGAGAACTTAAAGCCGAGTTCCTCGAGACGATGCTTCAGCGCGTGCTTGCCCGATCTGGCGGTGAGCACTATCTCGTGCCCGATAATACCGATACTCTTTGGCGTCATAATACCAAAGGTTGAATCGTTCTTGAGTATCGCGTCCTGGTGAATGCCGGAAGCGTGGGAAAAAGCGTTCTGCCCGACGATGGCTTTGTTCACCTGAACCGGAATTCCCGTAAAGCGCGTCACCATCTTGGAGGTCTTGTAAATCTCCTCAGTCTTAATGTTCGTGTCTATTTTGTAAATGTCCTTTCTGACTTTGAGGGTCATCACGATTTCTTCCAGAGAAGCGTTTCCCGCCCTCTCTCCGAGCCCGTTTATGGTGCATTCTATCTGCCTCGCGCCCGCCTGTATCGCGGCAAGCGAATTGGCCGTGGCCAGCCCCAGGTCATTGTGGCAGTGAACGGCAATTATCGCCTTGTTCACGTTTGGCACAGTATTCATAAGCCTTTTGATGAGGTTCCCGTATTCCCCGGGTTCCGAATAACCCACCGAATCCGGAATATTTATGGTGGATGCGCCCGCCCGTATCGTCTCCTCGACTATCTTGCAGAGATAATCAAAGTCCGTCCTGGTGGCGTCCATCGCCGAGTACTCCACATCCGGGCAAAGATTCCTCGCCAGTTTCACGGCCTCAATGGAGCGCCGGAGCACCTCTTCACGCGTGGTGTTTGTGATGAATTTCACGTGAATGTCCGAAGTGCCGATGAAAGTGTGTATCCTCGGGTGCTTCGCGGGCTTGACCCCTTCGGCGCAGGCCTCGATATCCTTCTTTACGGCACGGGCAAGACCCGCTATGATAGGTTTCTTAAGAGCCTTCGATATTTCTTTTACAGATTCCAGGTCTCCCGGTGAAGATATAGGAAAACCGGCTTCTATGACATCCACATTCAGCCGCTCCAGTTGTTTCGCTATTTCAAGTTTTTCCACCCTTGTAAGAGAAGCCCCCGGGACCTGTTCCCCGTCGCGGAGCGTCGTGTCAAATATGAGGATTTTGTCAGACATTTTGTTTTCTCCTTTTTAACTTCTGCCTTCTCGCTTTGAGCAGTTCATAACCCGCCTTGATTAGGTTCCACAAGACATATCCGGTGCACAAGAGAAAAGCGGATACTTCAAATTTTACGAACAGTATAAAGAGGGCGCACATCGAGGCTGCCAGCACCGCAAACCTGATCCTCTCTCTCACCAGAAAATATTTAAAAGAACTGAATTTGACGTTGCTTATCATGAGCACCGCCAGCAGTATCATAAGAGCCGGTATCACATAATGCTGAAAAGTGGTGATGTTCTCCGAATACCAGTCAAGCGCCTTGTCATAAAAGAGCCTAGGCCCGGTCGCGTAGTAAACATCAAACCACTGCGAAAATATCACATAAGAGACCAGCACGGAAGCCGCGGCCGGTATGGGAAGCCCCTTGAATATCCTGGGGTCGCCCGCTCCGGAATTTGTGAGCACATTAAACCTCGCGAGACGGAACGCGCCCGCGAAAATAAATATAGAGGCAAGAGCAATTCCGACGGGACCCTGGTAGCGCAGCACTACAACATACATCAGTATCGCCGGAGCCACTCCGAAAGAGACCACATCAGACAGCGAATCATATTCTATACCGAACTTTCCCGCGGTATTGGTAAGGCGCGCCGCCATGCCGTCAAGCACATCAAAGACCATCGCGAGCAGTATAAGATAGCAGGAGGTCACATAGGGAATAAAAACATGCTGGCTGCTTCCGGGCGGCGGGAGGATCAGTTTGAAAGAGTCATAGATAGCGAGAATAATAGCTATGACTCCGCAGACGAGGTTGCCCGTCGTAAGCAGCGTCGGGAGCAGCGGTATTTTTTCCGTTTTCACGGCCTTTCTTGCCACCTGGCCCATCCTTTAGCGTTTAGTATTTTGCTATTTTTGTTAATCCGCCCTTTACCTTTGAATCCACATCAACGAGAAGCTCGCAGGAGGCCGGCATGTAGACATCAACCCTGGAGCCGAACTTTATGAGGCCTATGCGCTCGCCGATTCCAAGACTCTTCCCTGCTTTCACCCAGGAAACCGGCCTCTGGGCAATAATTCCTGATATCTGCTTGATCACCACGGGTATATCGCCTTCTATATAGTAGACATTATGCCTGTTCTTCTCGGAAGATTCCCCAAGAAAAGCAGGAAGAACCTTGCCTTTTACATACTCAAGCTTGATAAGTTTCCCCGCTATGGGAGACCTCTGCACATGAACATTAAAAAGCGACAGGAAGATGCTGATACGCTTTACTTTTCCCGGTATTCCCGGCACCTCCGCAGCCTCGTCAACAAGATCAACAACGCCGTCGGCGGGAGACAGCACATCTCCCGTTGAATATTCGGCGTTCCTTTCCGGATCGCGGAAGAAGCTTAACACTACCACCATTAATAGCAGCGCTATTCCGATCAGCCAGCCCGTAATCCACTGCTGGCGATACTTCAATAATGTCGCGCCGAAAATAAGCGACAGGAAACCAAAGGCAAACACAAACAGCACCGCTTCCAAAGCTTCCTTCAGCGCTATCCTCGGCTTCAGAAAACTTATAAGCCGCGCAAGGAGCATGCCGCCGAAGACGGTTACTCCTATGCCGAGAACTATCTTTATTACTGTAGCAGTCAGTATTTTTGCAATCATGCTTTCCCCATTAAAAAAGGCGCGGACCCTGATGGACCCGCGCCTTCGATTGAACCTTCTTACTTTTTAAGCCAGTCCATCATCGCGCGCAGGTCCTTCCCCACTTTCTCTATCAAGTGGGCGTCGTCTTTCCGCATCAAAGCGTTGAAGACCGGGCGGTTGACCATGTTCTCAACAAGCCATTTGTTCGCGAACTCGCCTTCCTGAATCTCGGTGAGCATCTTTTTCATTTCTTTCTTGGTTTCCGCCGTCACTATCCTCGGACCGCAGACCAGGTCGCCGTACCTTGCGGTCGTGCTGACATTCCTTCTCATGCCCTGTATACCGTGCTCAACCATAAGGTCGCAGATGAGCTTGAGCTCGTGCAGGCATTCAAAGTACGCTATCTCGGGCTGGTATCCCGCTTCAACAAGCGTTTCAAATCCGGCTTTAACAAGCGCAGAAGCGCCGCCGCAGAGAACTGCCTGCTCGCCGAAAAGGTCCGTCTCGGTCTCTTCTTTGAAGGTGGTCTCAAGCACTCCGGCCCTGGTGGCTCCTATTCCCTTCGCGTATGCGAGAGCGGTATGCTTCGCTTTTCCCGAAGCGTCCTGGTAAATAGCTATAAGCGCAGGAACGCCCCTTCCTTCTTCATACTGGGTGCGGACCAGATGGCCCGGCCCCTTGGGGGCTATCATAATAACATCAACATCCTTGTTCGGCACGATCTGGTTGAAATGGATATTGAAGCCGTGCGAGAAAACAAGGGTTTTGCCTTTCTTCATATATTTCTCGAAAGAGGTTTTATAAATCTTCGCCTGGAGATCGTCCTGGGTTAGGATCTGAATAAGGTCTGCCTTCTGGGCCATCTCTTCCGCGGTTACTATCTTAAACTTTGCTTTCTTTGCCGCTTCATAAGCGTCGGTTCCCGGGAGTTCGCAAATAATAACATCAACACCTGAATCCCTGAGGTTCAGAGCCTGCGCGTGACCCTGATTTCCGTAACCGATAATGCCTACGGTCTTTCCCTTAAGAAGCTTAAGGTCTGCGTCTTTCTCGTAATACGCTTTCACCATGATAATTCTCCTCCTGAAATTGAAAAGGGCCTTTACCGGCCCCTTTTACTAGCGCCAATAGCGAAAATACTTAAGTATTATATAGCATAATTGCCGGGGTAGTCAAGCAAGAAAACCCCTCAAAACGCATTGCTATTAATGGGTTCCGCCGATTATTGCTTCCTCAGGCAGTGGGGAAGGCCGCCTTTCTGTCTATGGTGCGCCACGCACTCGCAGCATTTGCCCTTCCTCTCGCACTCCCCCTTACAGGTGCAATTCTTCAGGTTTTCTTCTTTCTTGCATTCCATATTGTCCGCCTTACGTTAAGAACGTTTTGAACGTAATTCTGGTCTAGCTGACGAGTCTGGCATAAATAACTATGCGTCTTACGTTACAAACGTTAAGAACGTTAGTAACGTTATAAACCTTTTATGTCGATCTTGTTGGGTAAAGGACAAACCCTATGCGCCCACTTATCCTCCAAAAACTTCGACCTTCCCGAACCCGCCTTATACATCCTGTAATGCACAGGGTTCTTGTCCGCGTAATCCTGGTGGTACCCTTCCGCCGGGTAGAACTCTTTCGCCTTAAGTATCTGAGTGACAACCGGCTTCTCAAACATCTTGCTGGCGTCTATGGCTTTTTTTGAAGCTTCGGCGATTATTTTCTGTTCTTCGTTTGTGTAAAAAACAGCCGGATGGTATTGGCTTCCCCTGTCGGCAAACTGCCCGTCAGCGTCAGTCGGGTCTATCTGCTGCCAGAATTTATTCAGGACCTCCACGTAGGAAACTTTTGACGGGTCAAAGGTAACCTCAACTGCCTCATAATGGCCGGTAGTTCCCGTGCAAACTTCTTCATAGGTCGGATTCGCTTTTGCTCCGCCCGTGTAACCTGAAACGGCTTTGATAACTCCCTGCATGTGCGAGAATGCTGATTCCACGCACCAGAAACACCCGCCGGCAAAAACAGCTTTCTCCGTAGTTTTTGGCATAGCCTGCTCCTTCTCCGCT
>CAIWRR010000236.1 GCA_903915125.1 Candidatus Firestoneibacteriota bacterium
CACATAGGTTGAATCCGTGACCTGCACGCAAGCCTTTGCGTAAGGAGAATCGGGACTGCCCATCATATATGTGAGCACATACATCGTGCGCCCCTTCATACAACCCTTAAAGAGGCCGTTCATTTTCTCTTTTGCGGCTTTCGGGTCCATCCAGTTGTTATTCGGGCCGGTCTTTTCTTTGTCGTCGTGACAAACAAAAGTGAGCTGTTCAGTCCTGGCCACATCGTTGTTATGGCTTCTGTGATAGTAGGAGTTGGGGTAGGTTTTCTGATTAAGTTCCGTAAAGACCGGATTGCCGTTGAGTTTTTCTTCTTCCATGCCGACACTGATCAGCTTTTTTGCCTCTTCCTCGGATCCGTTGCACCAATAAACCTTGTCCGGCTGGCAAAGTTCTTCAAGTTCAGCGACCCATTTTTCTACCGGTGTGCTCAATTTGCCTCCGTTTCAACTTAGTCCCTTCCCCCTTTTATAGGGGGAAGGTCAGGATGGGGGTAAGCTTTGCATTATCCCCTCCTAAAGCATCCCTTAGCAATTGAATTACCCCCACCTCGGTCCTCCCCCTATCAAAGGGGGGGGAGGTAAAAGGTAATTTGAATTACCCTGTCCTCGGTCCTCCCCCCATAAAAGGGGGAGGAAGGTAAAAGGTAAAAGCCCACATATTTTACAAGCAATGGGATTTAATGTCAACGGCTAATGCCGCGCGACTATCCTTAGTATTTGATGTTTCTGAGGTAAAGACCGTGCGGGGGCATTGTGAGGGGAGAGTATTTCTCTTTACCGGAGAGTATTTTTTTGACGCTGCCGGGGTCAACCCTGCCGGCGCCTATCTGAAGGAGGAGTCCGGTCATTATGCGGACCATTCTGCGCAGGAAGGATCTGCCTCTGAATTCAATGTGCAGATATTTTCCTTTACGGCGTATCGAAATGGCCTCAAGCTCGCGCAGCGTATGCCCTCGCTCGTCCTGGTAGGAGAAAACACGAAAATCGTGCCTTCCGCAAAGATCCTTTGCTCCTCTCTTCATAGCCGGAATGTCAAGTTTGTACGGATAGAAAACCGAGTAGTGCCTGTCAAGAGGCGAGGGTATTTCATTGTTGCGGATAATATAGAGGTAGGATTTCATTTTGGCAGAATGCCTGGAGTGGAAATCAGGTTTTACTTTTTTCGCGCTGATCACAACGGCGTCTTTCGGCAACAAGCCGTTAAGGGCATAGACAAGTTTTTTCAGGTCAAATTCTTTTTTCAGAGTAAAATTGGCAACCTGTCCTTTAGCGTGAACTCCCGCGTCAGTCCTGCCGGCCCCCTTAAGCAGCGTTTCTCCGTTAAGTATCTTTGAGAGGGCTCTTTCAACCTCTCCCTGGACGGTCCGCATATTGGGATTTCTTTGCCACCCGTCAAAATCGGTGCCGTCGTACTCTATAACAAGCTTTATGTTTTGCGGCTCGAACTCTTTCATAACTAAATGATAGCAGATAGCAAACTCAAGGTAAACAAAAAGGGCGCTTTCGCGCCCCTTTGTTTTGCATTTTGTTTACGTTACGAACGTTAAGAACGTTAAGAACCTTTTGGACTTTACAAGCCTTACAAACTTTTTAGCTTTTTTTAGTTATATAACCCTCGGCTTTAAGCAGCTCAGCCATCAAGACCGCTCCGCCGGCGGCGCCCCTGACGGTGTTGTGATGCAGGCCTACGAACTTGTAATCGTAAACATTGTCCTCGCGCAGCCTTCCGGCAGTTATTCCCATGCCGTTCTCTATATCCCGGTCAAGCTTGGTCTGGGGCCTGTTATCCTCGTCAAAGTATCTGATAAACTGCTTCGGAGCGCTCGGAAGATTGAGCAGCTGGGGCTTGCCCTTGTACTCTCTCCAGGCTTTCAATATCTCTTCCTTCGACGGTTTCTTCTCAAAAGTAATAAAAACCGCGGCCATGTGGCCGTCCGTAACCGGGACCCTAATGCACTGGGCCGTAATAGCCGGCGTTCTTGCCGGAATAATTTCGCCGTTAATAAGCGTTCCCCAAATCTTCAAAGGCTCTTTTTCGCTCTTCTCTTCCTCTCCGCCGATATAGGGAATCACATTATCAATCATCTCCGGCCAGTCCTTGAAGGTTTTTCCGGCGCCGGAAATCGCCTGATAGGTGCAGACCGCCACCCTGATGGGGCTGAAACCCAATAGCGGGTGTATCTGGGGCACATAGCTCTGAATTGAGCAGTTTGGCTTTACCGCTACAAAGCCCCTCTTTGTTCCGAGTCTTTTTCTCTGCGATTCTATTACTTTAAGGTGCGCGTCATTCAGTTCCGGAAGCAGCATCGGAACATCGGGCGTCATCCTGTGCGCCGAATTATTCGAGACCAGCGGAATTTCCGCCTTCGCGTACGCGTCTTCAAGCGCCCTTATCTCGTCCTTCTTCATATCAACGGCGCAGAACACGAAATCAACATCTTTCGCGATTCCGGCCACATCGGCGGCGTTTCTTACGATCATGCCGGCGATATCTTGCGGAACCGGAAGAGCCATCGCCCACCTTTCTTTCATTAAATCGCCGTATTTCTTGCCTGCTGACCTTTCGCTCGCGGCAAGCACCGTAACTTCAAACCACGGATGCCCATACAGGCAGTTTACAAACCTCTGTCCCACCATTCCGGTGGCGCCTATGATTCCGACCTTAAGCATTTCGCCCATGTTATTTTCCTTCGCTCCTTAAAAGTTTCGCGGGCTTTTGCCCGCGAGTTAATGCTAATATACAAATTTTTAAAACAAAAAACAATCAGAATTGATTACACCGATAAAAATTTTGATGGCACCGATAGACCGTTAAAGGACTGCCCTCAGTAAAAAAGCCGGGCAGACTATGCTTTTTTGTTCGGGTCGTCAAGCACCGCGGCGGTCATTTCCGCTTCAACAACTATCTCGCCGTCAACCTTGCCGCATGACTTCAACATGGCTATCCTTCCGCCAAACCGCAGCACATCTACTTCCATTACAAGCACATCCCCAGGGCCGACCGGCTTTCTAAACTTGACTTCCTTCAGCGCGGCGAAATAGACAAGTTTTCCTTTTAGCGCCGGCAGGCGGAGCATCAGAACGCCCGCGGTCTGCGCCATGGCTTCCACCGTGAGCACTCCCGGAAATATGGGGCTCCCAGGAAAATGCCCGTTAAAGCAGTCTTCGTTCATTGTTATATTCTTGTAGCCGACCGCCTTCTTTCCTTCTTCAATGATATCAACTCTGTCCACCAGCAGAAAAGGGAATCTGTGCGGAATGGTGTTCATTATATCCACTATGTTCAACCTGACAACTTTTTGTTCAGTCATTGTTTTCCTCCGATCTTTTGTATGAGTTCCAGATCCAGGGCGTGCCCTGACCTATATGCGGTTATCCTCGCGTTAAGCCTTCCGGGAAGCAAGGCAAGAGCTCCCAGTATGTCCAGAGCCTTGTGTCTTACAGGTTCGTTCCTGAACCTAAGGCCTTCCGGATTCCTTACAACTTTTTTGCCAAAATAGACTGCATTCTTCAGGCTGGCGCCTTTGATGAGCCCTGCCCTTCTCTGCTCTTTAACCTGATCTTCCCAGCCGAATGTCCTGGCAGAGGCAAGCTGTTTCTTGAAATTACGCGGGGTTACCTCTAATTCAATTACCTGCCTGCCTATGAGCGGATGCGGAAAGTCTATCGCGCAAAGCATACTCAAGCTCTTCGCCGGAGAAGCGGCAATAAGTCTTCCGTCCCGCCCTGCGACAAAGATCTCTTTTAAGTTTATCTCTTTCCTAGACCGGCCCTGTTCTTGCAAACCCGCCTTTTCAATTGCCAGGATGAATGGCATGGCGCTTCCGTCCATTATAGGTATTTCTTTTTCCGAAAGTTCAAGTTCTACATTGTCCAATTCAATGGCATAGATGGCGGCAAGCAGGTGCTCTATGGTAGCAACAGGACCTGCGTGAACAGAATACAAACCGCCGCCAGCCTTCTTCAAACCCGCCTTGATTTTTTTCCCGCCGAGCGAAAAAACTATTCCGCTTCCGGGTTTCCCCGGCTTCATTACAAGCTCGACAGGCTTGCCGCAGTGAAGCCCTGCACCGGACAGCCTGGTTTCTTTCTTCAGGGTGGTTTGTCTGGCCACGGCTATTTCAAAAGCCTCTTTTCCATTTCTTCGAGGCGGATCTCAAGATTTTTTACTTTCTCTAAAAGCACAGGCATCCTTCGAATTTCCGCAAGCGCCCGCCAGGCGCTCTTAACCTCATCCGCGGGGTATCCCCAATAGACCCTATTATCGGGAATATCTTTTGAAACTCCTGACTGGGCAAGCACTACGGTATTCTCGCCTATGGTCACGTGGTCCGCAACTCCGACCTGGCCGGCCAGCACCACGCCTTTTTTAATATCGCTTGTTCCCGCAACCGCGCAATGGGCCGCGAAGACACAGTCTTCGCCTATTTTCACATTGTGGGCTATCTGGACCAGATTATCTATCTTGGTCCCGCGGCCAATGACCGTTTTTGAAAGCATGGCGCGGTCAATGCAGCTGTTTGCCCCGATTTCTACATCGTCTTCGATAACCACGGTGCCTACCTGCGGTATCTTGTAATACCGGCCGTTCTCCTGCTTGGTAAAACCAAACCCATCCGCGCCAATTACCGCGCCGCCGTGGATTATTACATTGTTGCCCACGGTTATCCGTTCCCTGATTGATACTCCGGAATAGATCAGGCAATTCCTGCCTATCCTTGTGTCCCTTCCGATAAAAGTAAACGGAAGGATAACAGTATTGTCTCCTATCTCCGCCCCGTCCTCAATAACCGTAAAAGGCATTATTGAAACGTCTTTGCCGAGCCTCGCATGGCGGGAGACTACCGCCGAGTGGTGAACGCCCTTAGGATAGGCCGCTTTGCTTCCTATCTTTTCCAGAACTATGGCTATAGCGAGATGCGCGCTGCCGACTTCCACAACGCTCTTTCCCGGAAGCTTCAGTCCCTGCTTCACTATAAAAGCCGCAGCTTTTGAAGTATATGCCGCCTCAAGATTCTTTTCCTCGGATACAAAAGCCAGCTGGGTTGCATCGGCTTCGCCGATATCCGCCACAGAAGCAATCTTTATGTCTCCGTCCCCGGCCAGCACTCCGCCGACAAGGGCCGCTATTTCCCTGAGCGTTATCATTATTTCTTTTCCATCTTCTCGACGACTTTACCGGTAACATCTTCGCCGCCGAAAAGGAGCGCTTTTCTGTCGTAGACGCAGGCGTAACCGCCTTCGTCGTACACCTGCTTTACGGCCAGCAGGATCTTGTCAAGAATGCCGGAGGTCATCTCCTGCTCTCTTCCCTGAAGTTTGACTTCCGCTTCTTTCAGAGCCTTGGAGAGCTCCTGCTGCTTCCTTACCAGCGCCTGTTCCTTCTCCTGGACTTTCGCCGGAGCCCAGAGGGCTTTACTCTGGCGATAGTCTTCCATCAGATTTTGAATGTCGTCCTGCATATTCTTCAATTTCTGTTTTTCCTTGTCGACATCGCCCTCGAGTTTCTTCTTGGCATCCTGCGTCTCCCTCAAGGCGTCAAAGACCTTCTTAAGATCAACAACCGCCGTCTTTCCTGCGGTAACCGCGGGAGCGGGATTGCCTACTACCGGCGGAAGCGCCGGCTGAGCTGCTGAAGCGTCCGGCGCCTGCTGCGCGGAGCAAACGGCCGCGATCATCAATACGATTACTCCAATAACTTTTTTCATAATTCCTCCTCGTTTCCTGCAAAAATTGTCAATTCCAAACTGCGTAATCCCGTCAAAACCCCCGCAAGCGTCAGGCTTTTCCTGTTTTACTAAAAGATGTTGCCTATATTGAAGTGCACCTTCCCTCCGGGAGTCGCGAGCGCCGGATCAAGACCAATACCGTAATCAAGGCGTATCATCATCGCTCCGGAAATTACGAACCTTATTCCAAGGCCGACGCCCGCCGAAAGATTTTCATTTGGGAACGCCTGCGGCGAATCATAAGACTTTCCAATATCAAAGAACATTGTCCCGTAAAGTTGTCCGGCTATGGGAAACCTGTTCTCAAGGTTCGCGTAAACCATAAAATTGCCGCCCACCGCAGCCCCATTATCCGAAGGCGAAAGTTTCCTTTCGTCATAGCCGCGCACGCTGTCAGTGCCGCCGCAGAAGAACTTCTCGAAGAACGGAACACCTGCAGTGTTGCCGAAACCGGTAATGTAACTGCCGTTGACATGCAGGGCCAGAACAAGGTCGCCGTAGTAACGGAGGAACCAGCTGCTGTCCAGTATAAATTTTGTGTAATTATTGTCGCCCAGCAGCAAGCCGCCGGCGTATGCAACTGTCGCGCTGTACCTGTGCCCCCTCCTGGTATTTACAAATATTGAATCTCTCGTGTCTTCGATCCAGTTCACGGAAAGGCTGCTGGTCGCGCTGACGCCCTGGGCGTTCGAAATTATGGCAGACGCCGTGGACGAAACATTAGAAATTGTTATTTGCTCGTACTGATAGGTGAACCACCAGCGGGTGAAATCACCCGCGGGAAGCCCGACCCTGATGTTGCCTCCGACCCTTCCGTCCTGGTAGTCGGTGAAAGTGTTGTTGGTCCTTTTGTAAAGCGAACCTCCTATCGAGGTCGGCTCGTTCAGAAAATACGGCTCAAGATAATCTATCTCGTAGTTCTGGACCAGCGTCCCGAACTCCCACGACGCGGAAAGCCTCTGCCCCGTGCCCAGCAGATTGTTTTCGGTGACGGCAAGCTGGCCGGCCAGCCCGTCAATGGAACTGTATGAAGCGCCGATATTCATCGATCCGGTCGGCCGCTCCTTTAATTTAATCTCCAGGGTCTGCTTGTTTGGGTCGACCGCGTTCGGAACGAGGCTGTAGTTGACATCTTCGAAGAAGCCGAGGTTATAAATCTTCTCCAAACTTAACCTGAGCTTGTCTCCGTCAAAAGGCTCGCCGGCCTTGAGCCTGATTTCGCGCTCTATCACGTTGTCGTGTGTTTTATAATTGCCGTCTATGAGAACCTTGTCCACAAAGAAGACCTTGCCTTCATTGATGCTAATGAAGAGGGAAACAGTCTTTTTTTCGTTGTCAATCGTCTGCTCCTGCCGTATCTTGGCTTCAATGTAACCCTTGCTGGCATAGAGCTGGCTGGCTCTCTGGATATCCGCCTTCACCGCTTTCTCGTTATAGACCTTGTCACCGCCGGCCTTAAGGGTGCAGACGTAATAGTGCTTTTCATCAAGACGGTCCTTCTCTTCCTTGACCACTTCTTTAGAAATCTGGAAAACATCGGCGACCTCATCGGCGGAAAAAACTGCCGGAGTTTCCACCTTAATCTTTATGTCCCCCTGCTTGTACTGGGAGCCCTCGGTTATTTTCACTATTACGGCAGCCTTAAGCGCGGCTTCATCAATAGCCGTTTCGCTTTCACACTTTATATCAGTAAAACCTTCAGACTTATAATATTCCGTTATTTTTTCAATATCTTTAGCCAGCACATCTTCCTTATACGTTCCCGGTATCAGGAACCCGGGAGTTGTGGTTTCCATCTTGCCGCGTATCGCATCAACGCTGAAAGCATTGCAACCCTTTACAGTCACAGAACCTACCATGTACTTCTTGCCTTTTTTAATATTCAGCGTAAGCTCCACGCTGTTGTCAGCAGGGAAATCCGCCACATCATAGGCTATCTCCGGCTTGCTGTAGCCCTTTTCCTTGTACATTTCCGTAATCTTGTCAATGACTTTCTTCAGTTTGAAAAGTTCGAACGGAAAGCCGGCCTTCCACTCATTGTCCGCCTCAAGGTCGTAGGTGCTTATTTCTTCCGCGCCGTTATACTTTATGCTCCTTATCACCGGGCGCTCCACGACGACAACTATAATCTCCGGGCCCTCGGCACGGTCGTTCCTGAGAATATTCACATCCGAAAAATAGCCGAGCGCAAAAATAGCTTTAATGTCCCGCCTTGCCATTTCAGGGCTGAACTGCGCTCCCTTTTTTAATTCCATGGCGGACCTGACCTTTTCCTGAGGAGCCTTTTTAAGGCCGCGGACCGTGACCGTGAATACAGTTTCTCCATAAACGCAAAAAGCGAACAGGATTGCGGCAGCTGAAAGGATAAACTTTTTCATTTCTTCTTTTTCTCCCTATTCTGGTAGAACTCCAAATCGCTCAGCGTTTTATAAACTCCGAGGCCAATCTTCATGTTGCTGTTGCTGTCCCCGGACATCGAGATAGTCACATTCGGGTTGTACTGATAAATAAATTCCAGCGTGTTAACGACATTGCGCTCTCCGGAAAGCTGGTCCTGCTTCCCAAAAGTCACGCTGCCCCTTGCCAGTAAAGATGCAAAGAGCTGGGTTTCAACGGCGATCTTCATTCCTTCCAGTATGTCTATGCTGCTCTGCGTCTGAAGGTTGAAATCATAGGGCAGATCAGAGTAACTTCCAACGTCTCTGGAGAGAGAGACCCTCATCGGCCCGAGGTCTACCAGGCTGCCAAGCGCGCTGCTGATTGCCTGCGCAACAACGCTGTAAAATGCCGTTTCAAACGCGGAAAGCCCCTTGATATCGGTGGTTCCCACGGTCAAAGTAGAGGCTATTTCCTGCTGTGACAGGTTGCGATCTGAAGAGAACTTTATCTTCAGGCGCCTGTCCTTCTCGTCCACGGCGAAGACCCCAAATTCCGAGCTTTCACCTTCGCCGCCAAGCACTGCCGTCAGCTTTACCGGCCTGCCGTCAAAGATTTTGGTTATTTCGGCGGTAGCGGACATCAGGGGAGTGCGCTTTTCGTTCTCGCTGAACTTAAAAACACCCTGTTTTACATCGAATTCACTTAGGTAATAATTAAAAGTCCCGCCCTCGGCCTCTACTTTGCCCTTGAGGTCAAGATCGGAACCAATTCCCTTTGCCCTTATTTCACCGCCGTTTTTTAGCCTGATATTGGCGTAGCTATTATAATACCTCACATTATCTTGAAAAACAACCCTTAATTTCCAGCCCATTTGCTTTAATATTAAAGGGTATTCGCCGTTTTCGCCCTCCATAACAGGCGGATAAGTGAATTTTGTGTCGTTGAGGTAAACTTCCCCGGAAATCGTTATATTTGGCACCTTTCCGGAAAGGCGGAAGAATTCGTCGTCAAACCCCTTGATGAAAGCTGTACCCTCGTTCTGCATCATTGACTTAATAAAAACTTTGCCGCCCTTTTTCCCTTCCTTCTTTGGCATACGGATACGGAGGTCCGTCAGATCGTCGGGCTTGTATTTCCTGACCGTGAAGTTGCCAAGGAACTCTATGGGCTGGCCGTCAATCTCGCCCGTCGCGTACTCAATCGCGACCCGGTTCATGGCATATATCGGGCTGCCGTCAAACCTCTTACCGGAAGACCGCCCAATGTTGAACTTCGCCCTGACATTATCTATTTTTTTCGTGATTGTCAGAGGGTACAGATCGGCTCCGTCCTCAATAGTCACAAAGCTGTCATAAATATCGGGGTAATCTATCTTGCCGCGCACGTTAAGATGCGCGTTCAGTTTTCCCTTTACGTCGCTGAACCAGTCCGTAATCTTTATAATAGCCAGGTCCGCGTCTTTAATATCAATTGAAAGGTCCACCTCGTCTTTTTCCTTAGGATTAACCGGAATGGAGCCTTTCACATCAAGCCGGTACTTCTCGACAAAGTTTTCCTTGTAAACCGCGCTTATTCCAAGCAAGCGAAACATTTCCTTGCCGTCATACCTGCCGTTCCTATCCGTGTTGTATTGCAGCTCGCCGGTTATGGTGTCAAATTTCAGGTTAAAAAGCTCGGCGGATTCCACGTGCCCGCCCGGAAGAGCAACAACCTTCGGAGAGTCTTGATCCCCGGTAAGCTTGACCTCGGCCGTGGTAAACCCTGCCATATCAAAATCAACGCGGAAATACTTAAAGATAAACCTGGTGTCAAGGCGCTTTACCTCTATATTGAGATCGCTGGACTTTGAGAGAACACCATTTAAAGAAATTGAACCTCCGGAAATTGCCGCCGTAAAGTTTCTGAAGTTTATTCCTCCGGAGGGCAGGCCTATCCCTCCGGAAATGGTATTCGCCGAGGACTGGTCGCGCTGGAAGATTAGCTCGCTCCCGGACAGCTTGCCGGAGAAATTCAAACTGCCCAGCTGATAACCGTTTAACTTAAAACCGCTAAGCCTAACCTTGCCTCGCGCCGCCGGCCCGCCTTCTTTGCCCGACGGTGCCTCAATCAGCAGGTTGGCTTCAACTCCTGCCTCGACGGTGAACCCGAGCAGCTTTTCAAAATAGACAGTGCTTTTAATAGACGACTCAATCTCTTTGTCCGGCTTGAACTTGAATACGGCCCTGCCGCTGTTAGGTTTGACAATATTGTCGAAACCGGCGGTGTGATCCACATCCTTGAATACCAGCTTCCTAAAAGAGAGGATCTTGTCATCGTACTCAAAGTTGCCTTCAATATTGCCCAGGTCTTTCCCGTCCGCCATTATTTTTGAAAGCGTGATGTCTCCCGCGGCCCGCAGAGAAGCAAGGCTGCCGGTAAGATGCACCCCCGGCGCCAGGCTGATTGCGGTGCCGCTGATGTTATTCTTGAGCCCCAGAATCCGGGCCAGATAGGCAAGGCGGGTGTTTGAGAAGGACACATAAAGGTCTGCTGAAGAGGTTGCGGCTGAAACCTTGCCTTTAAAATTTATATCTCCTTCTACCCTGACATTTCCTTCTTTCTGGCTGAGGACGCAATTTTGTAAGCTAAGTTTCGGGAAATCTCCTCCGGAAAAAGACGCCGCCTCTGCGGAAAAAAATTCTGACGCGACCCCGTTTAGAGCAATGTCCCGGCCCTTGACATTCTTAAGCGTCCCGGTAAAAATCTGCCTGCCTCCGCCGGAAAGCACCAGCGCGCCTTCATCAAGCAGGCCGCCGGCGCCGGCAAGAGCCTTTTCCACTTCCCCTGCGCGCTTCAGGTTAAACCCCTTCAGGATGTCAACCCTTGAGATAAAACTGCCGGATGAAATATTCACGACGGTTCTTGATTTTAAACCCTCCCACCGATCAAAGAAAATCTGAAACTCCCGCGCCTTCGCGGCGTATTCAAAACCGGCATAGAGCTCCGCAAGTTTCACCGGAGGCTGGTTGTCCGGAGGCAGGTAGGACAGGTTCTTGCTTTCTATTAATCCCTTCACAGGGAGGCCTTCCTTCGGAGCCAGTACGCCGCTAAGCCTGTAGGTTCCGGAGAGCGCAGAACTTGCGAACCTGTTTGTCAGATCGAAAATAATGTTTGACTGCACGTTGTTGGCCAGCGAGAAAGTCCCGGAACAGTTTGAGAGGTCAAAATCCTGCGTCCTAAACTCCAGTTTTGAAAGATTTAGGATGCCTTTCTTCACCTGGAAATTGAGCCGGCCAATGTCTATTTTCTTCCCCATCACCACCGCGCCATTTGAAAGAACCAGGCTTCCGAAACCGGTAAGGTCCGAGACGCCGCCCACGAGCTTACCTGTACCTGAAAACCTGCCGGCTATGTCGTTTTTCGCGTAGACAGCCCCGGTCAAATCCGCCAAAGTGGTAAGTTTTCCTTTTTTCACGGCAACATCTATATTTACGTTCCTGCCGGTAATTGAACCGTCCAGCTCAAAACCGTTGGACAGGGTCGCGTCGTCATCCCTCAAGGATAGCCGATTGAAACTATATGAGTCTCCGTCAAAGCTTACGCCGCCTGACGCCTGAAAGTAGTTGTCTCCGGAGAGCGCCAGCATGGCATGGCTGATAGTTGAAGTAAATGTAGGTTTCTTAAGCGTGCCCTTTACCGCCGAGGTAAGCGTTATCCGGCCCGTGGCTCTGGGATACTGTGCCGTAAGGTAGCGTATCCTCGAAACATCGAAATCCCTGAAATCCGCGGAGAAATCCAGTTTCCCGTCGCCGTCGAGTTTCAGACTTCCTCCGGCTGTAAGCGTGCCGCGGTCGTCATGTTTGAGTTCAAAGGTTTTAATGGCCAGCGTGTTTTGCTGAAGCGACAGGTTTATGACGGCGGACCTCGCCGCCAGTTCGTCCACCGCCGGGTTTAGTATCGTAGCCTCTGCGTGAACAATCAGATCATTCATTGGCCCGGAAGCGTCTAATACCGCGGAGGATATATTCCCGCCGAGTTTTAGGGTGCGGGCGGCTATGCAGTCAGCCGCTGAAGCAAGCGGAAAATCCTTAAGAGCCATCTTGCTGGACAGCACAGTTCTGTCCGGATAAAAAGTGAACTCTCCTCCGGCCAGAGACCCCTTTTTTGCAGAAAGATCGACACGGAGTTTGTTGCCGTGATGAAACCGTAGAGAACCTTTGACCTGTCCGAAAGAACCCTCTTTTACCTTGAGGCCATAAAAAACCGCGGAGGTCTGAGCGGAAAAGTTTTCGGCAGGGCAATCGATAACAGTATCGAGATCTGCAGTGGAGCTGAGGTCTTTGTAAGCGAGCAGCTGAGTAAAAATATTGCTTATTTCTATGTCTTTTGATTTACCCCTGAATTTCAGGTGTTTTTTTTTAAAGTCGAGCGTGCCGGAGAATTCGTGAGCTCCGTTAAAAGCGACTGCCGTGAATTTCTCAACTTTCAGCCGGTTTTTATCCAGCGAGAGGGAAAAGTCAGCCTTATCCACCTTCATCCCGGCTATACCGGCGTCGGAAAAACCGCCGTTCACGGCAAGGTGCAGGTCGGAGAACTCGCCCGTGAAAGAAGACGAAAATGTCGCTATGCCTGAAAGCTTAAGCCCCTTGAAAAACTCAAAACTTTCCAGGTCCTTAAGGTTCATTCTGTACGCATACAGCGAGCCGTTTATTGAAGGTTTTGTAATGTCCTCTATTTCCGCCTTGCCGGCCACGCCCGCATTATCCAGCACGGCATTGAACTTTGAAACCTGCAGTCTCTTGCCGTCTATGTTTATATTGCAGGAAAAATCCCTGACCGAACGAGTCAGGCCTTTTACGTCTACAACGCCTTCCTTCACCGAGACCGCGGCGCTGTTTTCAGCGCCAAAAACGGCGGTGGCGTCGGCCCTGCCTCCCGTAAAATCAAACCCTTTAACCCCGGAGAGCTCTTTGAAATAATTGGCGTAGTGCGGCAGGTTCATTTCGGAAGCGGTGACTTTCAGATCCGGAACTCCCGTTTTTAAATTTATCGTGCCGCTTCCTGAAATATTCGCCCTGCCGTTCTTGAAAGCGGCGCACTCAAAGTTCACCGATACTATGTCTCCGGAAAGTTCCATTTCTGCGGAAAGGCCGCTCAGGGAAGAATTGAATCTGACCTGCTCGTCTTTGAACCCCACCATCCCGCGCTGCACATACACCTTGCCGGAAAACCTGGACTGCCCGGGGTCCACGTTCTTTAAAGAATCGAGCAGGCTTGTAAAGTTAAATGCGCCGGCTCCGTCTCTTTCAATAATAATGGAAGGCTTGACAATGTAGACGCTCAGGATTGTCTCCTGGAACTTCTTCCCGTTGAAGAGAACGTCTTTGAGCGTGAAATTTATCGTCACGCTGTCTATCGTAATCAGTACTCCGTCCTTTAGCTCGCTTTTTGCCGCTATCTTCACGCCGTATAAAGTAATATTGCTAAAGATTCCGCCCTCTATTCGGGAGACGGAAACTTCGCGTTTTAGGGCTTTACCGAGTTCATGCTGGACGAGAGGTTTTAAGGAGGCAACAAGAATACCTGTCTTATCAAGCACAAGAAGAGCGGCCGCCGTCACCATAAGAACGATGAGCGTCCATTTGAAGATCTTGCGCAGTATGTGGCTTACTTTTCCGCTTTTTTCCATAGGGAATAACAGTCCAACAATTAAACTATTTTATCAGACATACACTGCTAATTCTACTATATATAGCAAGACCTTAAAAAAGAGCAGTTTGTTCCGCGTTTTAGGGTGTTTTTTTGAAGCTCTTAGCGGCGGCTTCCCGGATTTGAGCGTTTGGGGACAAGGACTTCTTTCTGTATGGATTTTCCCCGGAGCCCTTTCTCCACAAAAACCTGTTTTCCGGTAAAAGGGTCGGTTCCGGTATAGTACATAAGAGTCGAATAGGTGGACGGCGTCGGAGTGAATACCTGAACCTGTTCCGGCCTCGTCTTTAATTCCTTTTCCGCGAAATCGCGGGCTTTCTTCATGTCCATTTCGGTGCAGCCCGGATGCGCTGCCATGAAATAGTATGTCATAAACTGGCCTCTTCCCGCCTTCCCGCTCTCGGAGTCGAAGATCTTCTTAAATTCCTTAAGAGACCCCGTACCTGTTTTCCCCATGAGTTTCAAAACTGCATGCTCGCAGTGCTCGGGCGCAACCTTGAGCTGGCCGGAAACGTGGCTTGCCGCAACTGCCGAGATGTAATCCCTTCCATGCTTCCCGTCAGCCATGACCATGTCATACCTTATTCCGGAAGCCACAAAAACTTTTTTCAGCCCCTTGATTTTGCTTACCCTCTTTAACAGTTCTACCTGGCGCGAGTGGTCAATTTTCATATTAACGCAGGCCGCCGGGAAGAGGCATCTCTTCTCTTTGCACCTTCCGCCTTTTTGCTTTTGCGCGCATTCTATTCCGTACATATTTGCAGTAGGCCCGCCGAGGTCCGTGATATACCCCTTATAACCGTTCACCCTCGTAACATTCTCGGCTTCTCTGACAATTGAATCTTCGCTCCGGGAAATCACTGTCGCTCCCTGGTGCGCGGTTATGGCGCAGAAGTTGCACTCGCCGTAACACCCGCGATGGGTGGTTATGGAAAATTTTATGGTGTCCTGAGCGCGCACTTCGCCTTTTGCGAGATCCGCCGGATGGGCCTCGCGCGTGAACGGAAGTTCATACAGAGCGTCGAGCTCACTTTGGGTAAGATTCGGCGGCGGCGGGTTCTGGATCAGGTATCTCGTATCCTGTTTCTGGCACAGACCCTTCGCAGTTAACGGGTCGGTATTATCATAGAAGGCCTTGAACATCTCCGCGAACTTCGCCTTGTCGCGCGCGCACTCCTCATATGAAGGAAGTTCAATATATCCCGGCCTCGCGTCGCGGTCCGCGAAACATAAGCCCTTCACATCCCAGAGACTTTCTCCGTTCTTCAGGCAGGCGGCTGTTTCAAGCACAGCCTTCTCTCCCATACCGTAAATGAGGGCGTCTGCCTTAGCGTCAAAAAGAATTGACCTTCTGATCTTGTCTGACCAGTAATCATAATGCGCCACCCGGCGAAGCGAAGCTTCCAGCCCTCCGAGAATTACCGGCTTGGTGTTTTTGAAATATTTCTTGATGAGGTTTGTATAGGCGATCGTAGCGCGGTCCGGACGTTTGTCGTTATCCCCCCCCGGCGTCATATCGTCAACCTGTATCTTTTTCTGGAGCGCGGTGTAGTTGGCAACCATTGAGTCTACCGCGCCGGCGGTGACTCCCCAGAAAAGTTTGGGTTCCCCAAAACGCGTAATGTCATTGCCTGAATTGAGGTCAGGCTGGGAGATAATGGCAACGCGGTAGCCTGCCTTAAGGAGCACGCGCGCTATAACCGCGGCGCCGATAAATGGCGAGTCTATAAGGGCATCGCCGGTAACTATTATTACATCAAGCGATCCCCATTTTAGGGAGGCTATTTCTTCTCTGGTGGCGGGTATCTGCATGGCCCATTATAACAGGTTTTTGAAGTAATTGCCTGAAGTTCTACCTGGAGAGCTCGCGGAGCAGCCTTTCGGCCTCCGGCTTGTCGTCGAGGACATAATAGGCCTTCTTGGTGGGTTCCTTCATGCCGAGCACAAACTCGCAAAGTTCCTTCGCCTTGTCCCGTTTGCCCTGCCGCATATAGACCGTCGCGAGCGTCACATAGGTCATGGACTGGTTGGGGTCTATCAATTTGGCCCGAAGGAGCAGCTCCTCGCTCTTTTCAATATTTCCCCCGAAGAGCCCCGGAACTTCCATGTAATATTGCGCCAGAGCATTCAGCCCAATCACATGTTTGGGGTCTAGCTCAATGGTGCGGTCCATTTCCTTCTTTACCTCTCCGACAACTCCCAGCGCGTTAAATATTCCCTTAAGCTGGGCGTTTCTGCCGATTCCTGCCGCGTAATAAAAATGCGCGTCGGCAGAATTTTGGTCAATAACCATTGCCGCCTTGCCAAGTTCCGCCGCCTTGTCATAGCATTTAATTTTCTCGTCATTGCCGGCAGCTTTGTCTCCCTTGAATATCCAGACGCGCGACAAAAGCAGATTTGCCTTCAAATTAGCCGGTTCTTCCTTAAGCACACCCTCAAGTTCCGTCCCCGCTTTATCAATCAGGGACAAGTCCAGATACCTGTCCTCGATATATTTTTCGGCAAGCGCGCATCTCTCAGCCTGGGTTGCCGCGCAGAGCAAGGCGCAGGAGGCAAAAAAAATCAGAATCGCCAATCCGTATTTTTTCATGCGCTCATCCTTATTTTTCCGAGGCCCGAAGTATTCCAAAGGCCTTCGAGTAGCAATGTTTGGAAAGTTTTCCCGGCACTTCCTTGTCCTGTCCGGAATAATCAAACGCCTCAGCTACGAGGGCTTTTCTGTCAAGCCATCTGACAAAAATGGAACTGTGCGTGTAGGGCGGATATTCAATGTTGTAATGCATCACCCAGTCGCCCGGCCGCAAGACCGAAACATCCGCGTAGGGGCCGCCCTCATCCCCTTTAAAGACCGTCACTCTTTTTTTCTCGGGATAACCCGCTCGCGCGTATACTGCATCCACCCAATCCCAGCAGCTTCCTTTGACTATCTTTCTTTCCAGGTAGACCATCTTCTTGGCCATAGACAGAACATTGCGTCCCGGCCCCTGCCCGAAGAGCGAATCGTCCGGGGCCGGCAGGGTGCCGTAACGGCCGGACATGGTCGCGCAGCCGCAAAAGAGCGCGGCGAGTACGAGCAAACAGCTGAAGAAAGCGGCTTTTTTCATTTTCCTCTCAATTAAGTCCGGTGTTATCGGCCGCGAAACCGGCAAGAACTGCCGCTCCTACCACAAGCGCGTTCTCGTCTATATCAAAACGCGGGTGGTGTATCGGATACTGCCCCTTGCCCTTTGAAACGCCGAGCCAGCAGAACACCGAGGGCGCTTTTCGCGCGAAATACGCGAAGTTCTCTCCACCCATGCTTGAAACGGCGTTTTTAACGATATTTTGCCCGCCCAAAAGCTTTGCGGCGCTTCTTTCAAAAAGCCCGGCTGTTCTCTCGTCATTGGCAAAGGCCGGGTAAGCTTTTATGAATAATATTTTCCCCTTAAGGCCAAGGCTTTCACAGGTCTTTTCAACGACGCGCCGCATGGAATCCTTTACAAGCTTATAGACCTTGTCGTTTAGGGTCCTGATTGTGCCTCCAAGGATGACTTCCGGAGGAATTACGTTCATTGCCGTCCCGCCGTGCACCATTGTTACTGAAACCACCGCCGGATCACAGGGATCTATATTCCTGGAAACAACCGACTGGAGCGCCTGAATAACGCAGGCCGCCGCGTATATCGGATCCCTTGCAAGCTGAGGCTCGGCTCCATGAGCTCCCCTGCCGGAAATTTGAATCCTAAATTTATCGGCATTCGCCATAACCGGCCCGTGAATGACCTTTATTTTTCCGCAAAGCACTGAATGATCCGCATGGAGCGCGGCGCACATGTCAACTTTGGGATTCCGCATAACACCGAGGCGCACCATTTCTTCGGCCGGGTCAAACTCGCTGTCAACGAACTCTTCCCTGGGCTGGAATACAAGCTTGACATTGCCTGCCATTTCATTTTTCTTTACGGAAAGAATCTTTGCGGCTCCGAGCACCATGGCAGTGTGCGTATCGTGGCCGCAAGCGTGCATTACGCCTTTGTTCTTTGACCTGTAGGAACAGACGTTCTCTTCCTCAATCGGCAGGGCGTCAATATCCGCGCGCAGCAATACGGTCTTGCCGGGTTTCTTCCCTTTTATCAGCCCGACCACGCCGGTCTTAACCATTTTCCGGCAGGGAATCCCCAGCTTTTTCAGCTCCCTGAGAATAGACCTCTGCGTTCTGTATTCTTCAAACCCCAGTTCCGGGTGCGCGTGAATATCCCTTCTTATTTTTACAAGATACGGCTTAATCTTCTTAGCTTCATCAAGAATATTCATAGCATCTCCTTTGGCCGCTTTTCGATTCGCGCAATCACAAATACCGTTTAAACCAGGCCAGCTCCTGCGCGAAAGCTTCGTCAAATTTAGCGCCGGAATAAACCTCATAATGCGTCGCGCCTCTTACCATATAGAGCGCCTTGGGCTCATTTGCCGCGTCATAAAGCGCCTTTGACTCGGCGGGAGGGTTTACAATGTCCTTCTCCGCGCCCAGCACAAAGAGCGGGCACTTCAAAGCCCCTGCAAACTCCGCGGGCTTATATTCAAAGCTGTATCTTACAAACTGGAACGGTATTTTAACATTTATTTTCGGGTGCTCGGCCGTTATCTTCGCGAAGAAGGCCTTAGAATCAGCGTCGGTCAGTATCTGGTCAAGTGACATCATCATATTCTTGTTCGCGGTGACCGCGCGGGACCAGACTTTCTGCAAAGTCGCGAGGAGCTTTGCCTTCTCTTCCGGTTTCAGTCCTCCCGTTACAACCCTCTCCCCGTCGGCGAAAGTGAGCTGGGCTAAAACGGCTCTCACGCGCCGGTCCAGGGCCGCCGTTTTTACCGCGTTCGCGCCGCCAAAAGACGATCCCCAGAGGCCTATTCTTTCCGCGTCAACATTTTGAAGCGAAGCCGCATAGGTAATTGCGTTTCTTATGTCGGTAACCTGATTGTCGGGGATGAGGCTGCCGCGCTCGCCTTCCGAATCCCCGAAACCCCTGTAATCAAAGGCCAGGACTATGAATCCGTTCTTTGAGAAACCTTCCGCATAGGGCGGAACCAGCGCTTCCTTTATTCCGGCAAATCCGTGGCAAAGCACAACCGCGGGGTATTTTTTCCCTTCCTCAAGGCCGTCGGGCAGGTAAAGGTGCGCGGCTATTTTGCTCCCTTCGGAGTAAAAGAACGCGTCGTTTCTCACGGGCTACCTTCTTTCCCAGGTCATATGGGTAACTTCCCCGGCTTCAAAATAAAACTCTTTGCTCCAGTCCGATTCCTCGCCGTCAACGCTTACCGTGCAGTCGACAAAGAGCACTCCCTTGCCTTTGGTCACGGTGTTTCTCGTGACTGTCATTGAAACGGTATCTTCGCCGTATTCTTCTTTGAGATATTTTTTTGCCTTGCTTACCAGTCCTTTCTCTGAATCAGCCATATTCCCTCCTGATACAACCAAAGCAAGAAATTAGAAATCTGAAATCGCGACAGGAACTGCTTCCGTTTTTGCATGTTGTTTCGAATTTCGAGTCCGCCTATTTGCTTGCAAATAGGCGAGATCTCGCCTGCAGGAACTGCAGGCGGACTTCAAATTTCGAATTTAGAATTTAGTATTTGCCTCTTGCCTTCAATACGCTTCGAATGTAATCTCCGCGTCCTGCATTTTCTCGTAAAAGGAAAGATCCACTCCCTTCCCCCTGGTCGCGAATACCGACATATCCAGCCCGTTCCATATAGTAAACCAGCCGGCCGGTTCCAGCACCACGACGGCAATCTCTGCGGCCACATTTTGCTTGAAGAAATAGCCGAGGGCGGCGGCCGCGACGGTTATCAACATCCCTATAATAACCAGTACGATTCCCCTCAACCTTCCCGACGTGATTTCCTGGCGTATCATATGCGCGTGCTTCTCAAAATGCTCGCGCAGCCGCAGTTCAATCAGACCTTCCTTGCCGGCGTCCTGCAGGGCCTTCGGTATGAGGAACTTGAGCTCCAGCCCTGAAATCTTGTCTCTCGCCGCGTGCTTTGCTTCGGCCAGAAAATCCTGGGAGAGTGACCTGTGGTCGTAGGGCCTCGGGTCAAAATCGGAAAAAATATCGTCATAGGTGTCGAGCACCAGCGAGATCTCTGAGGCGTCCAGAAGCTTCTCTCTTCCGTCCCTGCCCTCGGAGATCACTCCCGATTGTTTTTCCTGATGAATATGCTTATGTTTCTCATTCTCTGACATCATATCGCCCCTGTTTTACTCGCGGAATTCCAGCAGCGCGGCCCTGAAATCTTCTATCGTCTGGATATTGTTCTGCGCGCATTCCCTTAAAAAATCCATATATATGGCGTGCTCGTGTTTTCCAATGAACCTGCCCGCGTTCGTTTTCCCTGAGGAATAGACCGGCATATGCTCGGCGCCGCCGTCCGGCGAGTACCAGACCGATTCTATTTCGCGCGTTATGCCCGGGGTAATAAAGACAAAAATGTTGAGCGCGTTGAAATCTTCCTCCCTTACCCTGTTTTGCTTTGTGAGCTTGAGCTTCGCGCCCTCCAGCGTGTCGGCGTGCAGGTTTGAGGCCAGAATGTGCCCGTACTGCTTTAACTTAAAGAACGCGCGCAGCTCCTCACCCCAGAGATACCCGAAATAACCCGCTTCGCTCATTTCGTGGCAGATGTAAAGGGCTGCCGGCCCGCGCTCCCCGTCATGCATGGCGTTAATATTAGCCGCGTGCCGTATAGGAGTAAATTCCGGAATAGCGTTCGCCAGGGCGCACATGACCGTCGTCTTGCCGGCCCCTCCAGGCACAGCCCCGGTGATAAAAGAGTCCCCCCTGGAGATTCTGTAAAGTAGGAAGGCGGCCAGGTCCAGCGGCATGGTCTTCGCTTTGAAAAGATCTACAAGAGACAGCAGTCTGCCGCCGCGCTGATTGCAGCGGTTCAGTTCCTCGCAATGAAGGCGGATATCTTCTCTTTGCGCCATGGCAGAATAATTATAACAAAATATTAAAAAGTATATAAGGTAAAATAAGCTGTAAGATTCCCTGCGCGGGATTGCGACATTCCCGATATTGCCGGCGCTCCCCAAAGAACCAATATATCGTTAAGCAGCCTTGCTGTCGGATTGCCTTCCGCCTTTGAGTTTAATCAGGCGTAACCGAAGAATAAGTTGTCCCGATTCTAATTTCGTCCACTTCGCTCTTCGCGTTTCCGCCCGCGTTTATTGAGTTGAACATAAAGTGTGTAATTTTATCCGCGTGGACCTCCGCTTTCGCGGCCTCGGGTTCCGCGCCGTGCTTCGGGTCTATCCACATCCAGCCCTCTTCCGCGGGATCTTTAAAATCAAACCTGCAGACCACTAGGCGGACTTTCTCATCGCACAAGACTTCGGAGAACCATTTGCCGTCTCCCGGCCCGCCGTTGGTGACGCGGCCAAGGAAATACCTGGGGCTGATGTTGCACCTGCCGAGCTGTATGCGCTGGCGCTTTTTATTCCCGTATTTATCTTTTGCCGGCTCCACTCCGTCCGAAAGATGCAGCCCGGAATACGCATTGCCTCCGGCGAGCTTCATTATGAAAGAAAACCAGATTGTGGTGCCGTGTTTCCCGAACGCCGGTTTTTTGTAATCCCCGGCTTCCAGCAGGTTCGCGACTTCTGGGCGAGAGGTGTCAATATCGCGAAAGCTCCTGTTGTCTCTCCCTGTTTCAAAAAGGCGCCCGCCGGAAGTTTTCAATCCGGAAAATTCCAGGCCGGGAACATTTATTTTGTTTCTCTGTTTCTCCAGCGGGCTGTTAAACCAGGGCCCTGCCCAGCCAATGCCGCCGTTTTGGCCGTCCAGGTCAGCCTTGTTCTCATAATTAAAGTTTTCTTCCGCTATCAGTATTCCCTTCGCGCCGCCCGCCTGCAAAACAGAAGAAACCAAAACCGCAACCGCGGCAAGAACAAGCATTTTCATTACATCCCCTTTTATGCCGCGCGGTAATTTCATCAGTTACCCGGCTTCGCTCCGTTTTTCACCGCGAGAAACAGCGGCTGGTCCCAGACAAACTGGCCCGGGACGCCGAGCGCGGCAGCAAGCGTCGTAGCGAGCATTTTATGCCCGTACTCATTGGGATGAACGCCGTCGCTCAAAAGATCCCCGATATACCTTTTTCCCCTTGCAGTAAAAGCGCCTGACTGGTCCACAAAAGGAACGTTCAGGTTCGATGCAAGTTCCCTGGCGGGCTCGCGGAAAGCTATGCCGTTCTCAAAATACCCTTTTCCCAGAAAAAATGTTGGCCCGGCAAGTATTACCTCCATTTTCTTGTCCTGCAAAGCCTTTATCGCCCGTTCGGTATTGGAAGTGTAGGCGTTAAGACCTTTGCTCAACGTATCATTGACTCCGTAGAACCAGATAACCAGGTCCGGATTGAACATAGTCACATCGGAAATATGATCAGCTCCGAACTGCGTGTTTTTGCCGCCGGCGCCCACGCTTATTACCTGAAGCCCGTCAAACCCTGCCAGGGCCGCTTCGGAAAGCCCGGGGGTTACCACGGCAAAACCGTCCGCCGCGGCGCCTGAAGCCGTTTTTCCGGTCTTCTTGTCCACCGTCTGCCACATCTTCATGGCATATCTGGCCTTTTTGTATTTATAGAACTCGGCCAGTTTCTTCTCCAGTACCGCAAAGTAAACGTAGGCGTCATAATCCCTGTTAGGGGCTTTGTTCGGCTTGTAGGTCATCTGGGCGCCGGCCGTTATGGAATCCCCGGCGCAAACTATGGTCAACGGCTTGCCCGCCTTGAGTTTTGTGAGGACCTTGGGTATAAGCTTGTCTGCTCCGGATACAAACTGTTCCGCCGGAATCATGCCGGGCGGGTCGTCAGCCTTTCTGTCTTCAATCTTTTCGCTAACCTGCTCGGAATAGAAATTAAGCCTTGCGATTACGGCCCAGGCCTGCCTTGGGGCCGCAGGCTCAAGCTTGGCATTGATGAAATAGAAGCCCTTTTCGCTAACATCCGGAGTAAAGCTCTTCCAGGGCACAAAATACTTTTTCCAGGCTTTTTGCGAGAGGGGAAACTTGCCCATCCGCGCGTAGGACGCAACTTTCTGGTTCCAGTTGGTGCCGAGAGAAAGATTGCCGCTCCCTCCGTCGCCGCGCATCCAGAAGGAGATTCCTTTATATTTCTTAAGGTCCTCGCCTCTGGCTCCGACATCATAGAACATGACTTCGCCGGGATTTTCCCCCTTTTCGGTGAAAATTACCATTCCGGAATCCGGCCCCACTCCTTTCGCCGTGGAGTGCAAGTCTACATCATCATCATGCAGGTAACGCCAGGCGCGCGCCGTCGGATATTCCGGGAAAGCGACAAAGCTCTTCTCGCCGTTCGGCTGGACAAACCCGGCAAAACTCGCGTCATCTGCCGCGGTTCCAGCGGAAAACAACGGGGCGCAGGCCAGAAGCAAAAAGGCCGCGATAAAGCCAAGACAAATATTCAGATTTTTCATACTCCTCCTCTTTTACGCGGATCTTTGCAGAGCTCTTTTATGGAAATATCCTTCATCATTTTATAAACCTGTTCTTCCACCTCATCCATCCTCGACCTAAGAACGCAGTATGCCATGTTCGGACAGTTTTTGCCTTTTAACGTGCAGTGGTTTATTTTAAAAGGGCCCTGAAATATCTCTATGAGCTCCGGAAGAAAGATTTCCCCGGCGGCCTTGTTCAGCTCAAAACCCCCGCCTGAACCTTTGTAGGAATTTACAATTTTTTTCTTATTCAGCACCTGAAGAAGCTTCCGGAGAAAAGGATAGGGAACATCAAGTTTTTCGTGGAGCTCTTTGACGGAGACAATACGCCCGCTGTTCCCGCTTAAATAGCAGAGCGCTCGTACCGCGTAATCCGTGCTTTTTGTGAGTATCATTTTCCCCTCAGCCGGAAAAGTTCTTTGGTTGATTGCGCAGATTAGATAAACAGATTACACAGATTAAACCTGTATTTAATCTGCGAAATCTCACTTCCTAATCCGCGCAATCAAACAGCTGTTGTTTTATCTTAAAATGTTAGAGAGGGTTGCCGCAGAACGGGCAAAAGTTAAATGCAGCGTCATGCCCCGTGCCGCAGGACTTGCACTCCTTTTGAGCGGCCTGCGCGGACGATTCCGGCTTCTCAACTTCTATTTTTTTTACATCTATTTGCCGCCCCCCGAGTTCCCTCTCAATCAGGCTCATAAAAAGCGGGCGGCCGCTCTCCATTTTATATAATTCAATGAGTTCTTCTGTTTCAAGGGCGCTTATGCCCATTTTTCCCTTTATATGTTCGACAAAAACGCTTGCCCATATCCCTGCGCCGGCAGCGCTCCTATCTTCCTGAGACGAACTGGGGGGTTTTTGCAGTTCATTGAGGTCAACTCCCCGCTTCTTCAACTCCTCCCTGGCAAGCTCGTAGTACTCCGGAACAAACTCTCCTGTCTTTTCGTTCTTGAGGATTTGCGCGAGTTCGGAATCGGGAAGAAGGGAAATTTGTTTCTTGGCGTATTCTTTATCGAACATATGGGCTCCTATATCTTAAAAAAAGTTATAACGTTCCTAACGTTCTTAAGCCGGACTCCGTCCGGCATAGCAAAATAACGTTTGTAACGTTCATAACGCAAGACAAAACCTTTGGATAGAGCTGTTTATCGTTTATAACGTTCTTAACGTTTGTAACGTTTGTAACGTAAAGCAAACCATGAAAAACCATGCTTAAGAATGTTTACGTTATTAACGTTATAAACGTTAGTAACGTTAAGAACTCTTATACTTATCTCCCCTTCCCTGAATCGCCCAAATCCACCAGCTCTTCCGGGAACGGAGAGAAAAAAGTCTGCTCTTTAAGATAATCCACCTTATATTTTACAATCCACATCTGAAGCAGCCCGGTGACCGCGCTCAAAGGAAGTTTTCCGGCGCGGTACTTTTCCATGCTTTCAAGAAAGAATTTTTTTTCTTCTTTTACAAGCTGCTCCTTAAAGTAACCCAGGGCGTGCGTGAGCACATTGATGACGGGCTTGAAGCTCAGTTGTTTGGCAAAGGCCAAGAGCAGGTGTCCGCCGTATTCCTCGTTGACTTCTTTGACCGGACGTTTCTTCAAATTTGCCGCGAGCGAGCCCATCAATCTCATCTCTTTCTCGTTGTAGGCAAGGAGCAGGTACTTGTTCTTCGCCTGAAAATCGGAGAGGGCGCGCGCTGTTCCGGCGTTTTTTACGGCAAGGAACTCCGCGTGCGTGAAGATTTTGGCAAGGAAATTTTCTCTGATGGGAAAGTTTGTAAGGCGCCCTTCGTCCTCAATGGCAAGCGGGGCGAATTCTTTCACCACGCCTTCCCCGAAAAACCCCGCGCTGCCGCCGGTGTGCCCGGAAGTCTCCTTTGTCCCGTTGAACAGCTTTACATCCTTAATACCGCATGAAGGAGACCTGCTTTTTAATATGAAACCGCTTAATTTTTCCTTCTTAAGCGCCAAAAACTGTTTGGACCGGTAGGCCAGCATCTCTTTGCTGAAATCTTTTCCGGTATTAGGCTGAAACAACGCCCTGTTTCCTTCTTTCAGAACCACTCTTATGGGGTCTCTCGGACAACCGAGGCCGATTTCCATTTCAGGGCAGCAGGTTATATAATCAACATACTTGCCGAGCCTCTCCACAAACCTGTCATTGACGGTCGCACCGTCCCACCTGCAATTCGCGAATCCAAGGCATTTGCTTGCAAAAATCCTTGGCTTTGCCCTCATCAGAAAGTCTCCTTCTGACTGAGCGTGGTCGGGGCTGCGAAAGGAATACCGTGCTTTTTGCTGATGAGGTTGGAAGTTATTCTCGCGGATTCATATATGGTCGGCAGGCCGCTGCCCGGGTGAGTCCCTCCGCCTGTTAGCCAGCAGTTATCCAGTTCTTCAAATTTATTCTTCGGCCTAAAATAGAGCATCTGCGAAAGGTTATGAGCCAGGTTGAAGGTTGCCCCGAGGTAAACATTATGCCGGCTTACCCAGTCGTCAGGGGTGTATACCGTTTCGCTTTCAATGTTGGCCCTCAGGTCTTTCAGCTCGGTGCGTTTTTCAAGCATGTCCAGCACCCTGTTCTTGTATTCTTCCTTGATGCTTTGCCAGTCAGTGCCCGAGGCCTTGTTCGGGCAGGGCACAAGAATGTAAATTGTCGACTTGCCTTCCGGAGCCAGAGAGGGATCCGTGATACAGGCGTTCTGCACATAAGCGGACATATCCTCGGAGGGCGAACCTTTTTCGAAGATTTCACGGACATTTTTCCGGTAGTCCTTCGCGAACACGATGTTATGGTGCGGGATGTTATATTTTTTCTTCACGCCCAGATAAATCATAAAGGTTGAACAGGAATACCGCATCTTCTTCAGTTTTTCCGGCGAGTACTTCTTCAGTTTTTGGTTCTTTGCCAGCTCGCTCATTGAGTACGCAAAATCCGCGTTAATTATAACCTCGTCCGCGAATATCTCAGAGCCGTCTTCGAGCCTGACGCCTTTGACTTTTTTCTTTTCCGCTATCAGCTCTTTAACCTTTGTGTTGAGTTTCAGCTCCGCGCCGGGGAATTCCAGGAAGGCCTTAGCCATTCCCGCCGAGACCTGGTTTAAGCCCCCGTATACGTGGTAGATGCCGTATTCGTGTTCCACATAGGGAATCATAGTGAAGGCCGCCGGGCATTCCCAGGGCGACATTCCGATATATTTCGCCTGGAAGGTGAAGCAAATTTTCAGGTCGTCCTGTTTAAAGTAGCCGGAGAGGTTCTGCCAGAATTTCTTGTGAAGCTGAAGCGCGGGTATCGCTTTCAGGAAAACGGGGCGGAGCAGGTGCCAGGGTTTTGTATACTCTTTCTGCAGGCAGGGAAACATCCTCCCGTACCTGCGCTTCTCGGTCTTCATAAACTTCGCGAGCGCTTCTTCATTGCCGGGAAAGTTCTTTGAGATTTCGGCCTTCATCGCGTCGAAACCGCTGCTGATGGAAACCTCTTTGTCGGTAAAGAGCAGGCGGTACATCGGCTCAAGGCGCTTCACTTGCATATAGTCTTCCGCCTTCTTCCCCGCCTCCAGGAACATCTCCTTAAGAATATAGTTCATCATCAGGAAGGTAGGGCCGATATCAAAGGTATAGCCGTCTTTTTTAATGGAAGCGTTGCGCCCTCCGACTACGCCCTCTTTTTCAAGAATAGTCACGCTGAAGCCTCTTTTGGCGAGTATCATGCCCGCGGTCAATCCCCCGGGGCCGGCTCCTACTATGAGTATTTTTTTTGCTGGCATTTTGCCTCCAGAGCAATTATATTCCCTGCGCCTTTGATTATCAAGCCAATTAGACAGCAGGGAATTTAGAATGAAGATTACGCAGATTAATACTACTTTCGCTCTATGACAAGTATCATCGCAGAGCTGCAATAAGCTGCTATAATGAACGCAGTTACCCGGAGAAGAGGTTTAATCCGCGTAATCTAATTTACTAATCCGTGCAATAATTTTCTCAAAGGAGGAACAAATGAAGAAGCTATTTTTTGTTTTGACTGCCGCGGTAATCCTTGCGGGCTGCACCGCGGAAAAGACTGCCGCTCCGGCGGCAAACGCTGATAACGGCGGGGCAATAAAGAGCGCGGCTCCGGCTGCGGAAGCCTTAAAATCAAGGGCTCCGAAGGCGGACGAGCTTGGAAAAGACGTTGTATGCCCGGTGATGGGAACCAAGTTCAAAGTAAACAAGACAACTCAGGTGTTTGACTACAAAGGGAAGGCGTATTATATGTGCTGCGACGGATGCCCGCAGGCGTTCTCCAAAAATCCGGAAAAGTATATAAAGGGGTAAGAGTTTATAAGGTTTATAAGGTTTGTAAAGTGCAACATTCAATGTGGAAGTGCAAC
>CAIWRR010000237.1 GCA_903915125.1 Candidatus Firestoneibacteriota bacterium
AGGGAAACAGAAGGAAGATCATTATTTCGGCTCAATCAAAGAAAAAGTACTTAACTTCATGGAAGATATTGACATGGAGATTTTCACGAGAGGGATACCAAGCAAGAAAAAGAATAACGAGGTAGCCCCCAACCAGTTTGAAGTCGCTCCCATATATAGCGAGTCAAACCTGGGCATAGACAACAACCTTAAGCTCATGGATATCATGAAGAAAGTCGCGGAGAAGCACGGCATGATCGCGTGCGTACACGAAAAGCCGCTTTCCGGCGTAAACGGTTCCGGCAAGCATTTGAACTGGTCCATCGGCGACGACACCGGCACCAACTACCTGGAGCCGTCAAAGTCTCCGCTTAAGAACACGAGTTTCCTCCTTACAATCGGCGCCATTATGATCGGAGTCAACAAATTCGGCGGAATTCTCCGCGCGGCCGTGGCAGACGCGGGCAACGACCACAGGCTTGGCGCTAACGAAGCCCCGCCGGCGATTATGTCCATCTATCTCGGCGAGTACCTTGACCAGATTTTCAATGAGATCGCGGGCATAGGCAGCAAGCCGACGGAAAAACAGATAGCCCAGATTAACCTCGGCGTCCAGAACCTTCCGAACGTCGCCAAGGATTATTCCGACAGGAACAGGACTTCGCCTATCGCTTTTACCGGCAACAAGTTCGAGTTTAGGGCGGTCGGGTCCTCGCAGAACTGCTCGGAAGCCGCAACAGTCTTTAACATGATAACGGCTTATGGTTACTCCGAGATTTTTGACAGGCTCTCCAAGATGTCCGGCGACGATGTAAAGGCAAACGCCCTTGTATTGCTTAAGGATATCGTTAAAGAGACAAAGAGAGTAAGGTACGAAGGGAACGGCTATTCTGAAGAGTGGCATAAGGAAGCGGAAAAGAGGGGACTGCCCAACACCAAGACAACCCCAGAGGCGCTCGCACAGTTCCATGCCAAGGACGTTAAAGACCTCTTCACCAAGTTCAAAGTGCTTTCCGAGCACGAGCTTGACGCCAAGATAGAGGTAAAACTTGAAACCTATGTTAAGATAAAGGACATAGAGTTCAAGACCGCAATTAACATTGCCAAAACGCTTGTAATGCCGGCAGTAGCGGAGCATGTAAAAAATACCGCGAAAGCCGCCGTTGCATCCGCCGAGGCAGGCGTGAAATCCAAGGCGCTCATTGCCGAGCTAAAAGCCGCCGAGGATGCCTATGCCGGGATAAGTGCGAATGTTTCCAAGTTTGACGCGCTCCAGGCCAAGATAGGGAATATTTCCGACCTGCACAAGAAGGCAAATGCCTGCGCCAGCGAAGGGGCAAAAGGGCTTTTGGACCTTCGCTCTGCTGTTGATACGGCTGAAACCCTGGTCGAAGATTCTCTTTGGCCGATGCCGAAGTATCAGGACCTGCTGCTTAAACTATAGCAGGGAAGAAAGAATTATCAAAAGGGGCCCGCGGAAACGCGGCCCCTTTTTTTTTGGAGTATGATATAATATTTTATGAAGACTCTAAAGAACCGCGACTATTTCCCGGATACTTCTTTCCCTTTCCTGATAGCAAAGAATAATATCTCGGAATTTCCTGTTCACCGTCATGAATTCTTTGAATTCTTCTATGTGGTCACAGGCAAATGCCTGCATGTGCTTGACGGGAGGGAAGAGCCGGTTGCCGCCGGAGATATGGTTCTGATGGAACCGGGCCGGTCGCACGGCTTAAACAAAGCGATGGCCCCTCAGTTCGAAGTTTACAACTGCATCTTCCTGCCGGAACTGCTTGATTCTCACGCCGCTTTGCTTAAGAATGTCACGGGATTCCTTGAGTTCCTGTATCTTGAACCGTTCAAAAAAGGGTTCAACAGGCTCCACTTGACAGGCCCGGTAAACCTGAAGGCCCTGATAATACTCGAAGAACTCTTTTTGGAATACGGGAAGAAGCCGAGAGGGTTTGAAACTGCCATCAAGATACTGCTTTCCGATCTTCTTATAACTCTGGTGCGGTTCAACGAGCGGCTGAAAGCTGAGTTGCCAGGGAAGAGCGTCGGTTTAAACCGGCAGGCAAGCGCCATTATGAAGAGCCTTGAGTACATCGACGGAAACTTCAGAAAGGAAATCTCGCTGGAGGATATTTCCCTGAACAAGGCGGGAATTACCAAGGAATACTATTGCAACATCTTTAAAAAGGTTACGGGCAAGACTTTTACGGAATACATTAATGCTCTCAGAATAGAATTTGCGGCAAGACTGTTGTCCGGCTCAGTGAAGCCCGTCACCGAAATAGCCTATGATTCGGGTTTCAATGACCTCTCATATTTCAACAGGGTCTTTAAGGCGGCGAAAGGCAGCAACCCTACAAGATACCGGGCAATGCAGAATAAGCGCTCCGGGGGGAAATAATCCAGTCCAAGTAAAATCTTAACCCAGTCCAAGCAACCTTCCTGCAATGTTGTATCATTGAGCAGTTGGGCCTGAATGACCAGGAGGATTGCTATGACCGGAAGGGAACGCCTGCTAAAAGTATTAAAGGGGGAGATACCTGACTGCGTGCCGTGCGCTCCAGATTTTTCCAATATGATTCCCGCAAAACTGACCGGCAAACCCTTCTGGGACCTTTACCTTTATAACGAGATTCCAATCTGGGACGCCTATGTTGACTGCGCCAAATTCTTTGATATTGACTCGCTTATGGACGGCTATTTTCCTCTAAGGTTTCCGGATGAAATTGATAAAAGGCCGTGGAAGAAGTACTTTGTCCACAAGGACGAGCGGAAGCTTATCACCCAGAGGGCCTATAAGGACAGCGGGAAGCTCGTGTGGGACCCGTTCGTGGAGGTCTTCCACGTTGACAACCCGGCGACCGGAATGCTGGCGGAAAAACTCGGGATGCCCGCGGTTCCCGCGAAATTCGAACCCGTTGAAGGAATTAAGGAAGTTGACACCGGTTACGAGGGTTTCAAAAAGCTTAAGGCAAAACTCGGGGATCAGGGTTTAATCGGAATCGGAGGAGGCGCCGGAACTTCCGCGCTCTTGGATGAAGAAATGGTTATGTGGTACTTTGACCATCCTGAAGAACACAAAAAAGTTATGGACGAGAGAATGGAAGCGGTAGAACGGCGCTTCGCGAATATCGCAAAGATGGAAGTAAAACCGGACTTTATCTGTGTCGGCGGCTCGGGTACGCTTGTCTTTCAATCGCTGGACACGGTTAAAAATTTCTCCCTGCCCGCGGTAAAGCGCGCGATTGAACTTGCAACCAAAATGGGTATTCCCACGCACGTGCATTCCTGCGGCCCGGAGAAGGAACTGGTGAAGCTGATGGTTGAGGAAACAAACCTTTCCGTAATTGACCCGCTTGAAATACCGCCTATGGGAGATTGCATCCTGAAAGATCTCAAGAAACTATACGGCGACAGGATAGTTCTCAAAGGCAACCTGCATACCACAGAAGTTATGCTTCGGGGTTCGGTGGAAGATGTTATCAGGGAATCAAAGAAGTGCATAGACGACGCCGCGAAAGGAGGAAGGTTCATTCTTTCCACGGGCGATCAATGCGGCCGCGACACGCCGTTTGAGAACTTAAGAGCGATGGTGGAAACGGCAAGAACATACGGAAAGTACTGAGGGCGGAGGACTGTTGGATGATTAGAGGGTTGGAGGGTTGGATGCTCAAAGGCAAGCGATGCGGCGAAGGTCGGAGGACAGTAGACGGAGGACAGAGGACAGAAGACAGAAGACAGAAGACTGAGGACGGAAACCTTAATCCTTAATTCCTGAGTATGTAATTAGTAATCCGCGGAGC
>CAIWRR010000238.1 GCA_903915125.1 Candidatus Firestoneibacteriota bacterium
GACTGGTGCGTGTCGGTATTTAAGGATAACGCGGGCATTATAAAATTTGACGGCAAGAATTGTATCGCTTTTAAGGTGGAGACGCACAACCACCCCTCGGCGATTGAACCGTACGGCGGAGCCGGCACGGGCATCGGCGGGGTTATCAGGGACATAATGGGAGTCGGGCTCGGCGCGAAACCTGTGTTGAACACGGATGTATTCTGTTTTGGGCCGCTTGACACTCCGTACGAGAAACTTGTTGAAGGCACGCTTCATCCGAAGCGCGTTTTTAAGGGCGTTGTTTCCGGAGTCCGTGATTACGGCAACCGTATGGGTATTCCGACAGCTAATGGCGCGGTTATATTTGAAGAAGGCTACAGCTGCAATCCTCTGGTTTACTGCGGAACTGTCGGAATCCTTCCGGCTGATAAATGCTTCAAGAGCGTGAAGCCTGGCGACATAATTCTCTCAATTGGGGGAAAAACGGGGCGCGACGGTATTCACGGCGCTACTTTCTCATCCATAGCGCTAGATAAAGATACCGAAGTAAGCGCGGTGCAGATAGGCAATCCGATAGTTGAAAAGAAAGCGCTGGATGTTCAGCTTAAGGCAAGAGACCTCAAACTTTACCGCGCGGTTACGGATTGCGGCGCGGGCGGCTATTCTTCGGCTGTCGGCGAGATGGGCGAGGAAACCGGCGCGAAAGTTTTCCTTGAAAGGATTCCGTTGAAATATGACGGCCTTTCTCCCTGGGAAATCTGGGTCAGCGAGGCGCAGGAAAGGATGGTCTTCGCTGTGCCTATCGATAAGCTTAACCAGTTCCTGAAACTCTGCGTTTCGGAAAATGTGGAAGCGACTATTATCGGCGAGTTCACCAACACCAAGAAACTTGAACTCTTCTACGGAAAGGTGAAGGTTTGCGACATTGATATGTCCTTCGTTCACGGCGGCGGGCCCAAGTTTGAGTTGGAAGCAACCTGGAACCTGAAACACAACGAAGAACCGGCGAATCTTCCTTCTGGAAATCTCGGCGCCTCATTAAAGAAGATACTTGCTGATCCATCCGTTGCTTCCAAGGAATGGATTATCAGGCAGTACGATCATGAAGTGCAGGGCGGCTCAATTATTAAACCTCTGCAGGGTTGTGTTAATGACGGCCCGGGCGATGCTTGTGTGACCAGGCCTGACCTTACTTCAAAGAAAGGCGTCGCGGTCGGAAACGGTATAAACCCGCGCTACGGGATGATAGACCCCTACTGGATGGCTGCGGGAAACATTGACGAGGCCTTGAGGAATATAGTCGCGGTAGGCGCGGATATAGAAAAGATTGCCATTTTGGATAATTTCTGCTGGGGAAATCCGCAGAAACCGGACGAGATGGGAGGTCTTACGAGAGCCTGCCTTGCCTGTTACGATATCGCCAAGGAATACGGCACTCCGTTTATCTCGGGCAAGGACAGTTTGAATAATGAATATATGGACTCGGCGACCGGCAAGAGAATCGCGATCCCGGGCACGCTTCTTATCTCAAGCATTTCAGTGCTGGATGATTACAGAAAGTCCTGCACGATGGACCTGAAGAAGGAAGGAAACCTGATTTACATAATAGGCGAGACCTTTAATGAGGCCGGCGGTTCAATATATTATAAGACTCTTGGCGCTATCGGCAATTCCGTGCCGAAGGTCGACGCGAAGACCGGCAAAAAAATCTTTAAGGCGGTTAATTTGGGTATAAAGTCAGGCGTGATAGTTTCCTGCCACGATTGTTCCGAAGGCGGCCTGGGAGCGTCAGCGGCAGAGATGGCCTTTGCCGGCGGGCTTGGAGCGGCAATTGGCCTTGCCAACGTGCCGGGAGCCGAGAATATTTCCCGTGACGACCTGGTGCTCTTCTCTGAATCGCACACAAGGTTTCTGGTTGAAGTGGAACATGCCTCCGCCGGGAAGTTCGAAGAAATATTTAAGGGCTTGAAAGTTGCGCGCATAGGAAAGGTAACCAAAGAAGAGAAACTGGTTGTTGATGGGGTGAAAGGGGGAAGGGTTGTTAATGAGAGCATTGCCGCGCTTAAAGAGGCGTGGCAGGGGCCGTTAAGGAATCCGTAAATTTAAAAGTTTGTAAGGTTTATAAGGTAAAGTCAAAAAGAAACCAAAAGGGTTTGTAATGTTCGTAACGTATATAACGTAAACCAAAATCAAAAACGCAACCGGTCGAATATAACTTGGCGGTAGAAACGTAATTTGGTTGAGACGGATTATGGAGGAAATTGATGCATTCAAAGACGCTGGTGATAAGGACTGCAGGGACCAACTGTGATTATGAAACGGTCAACGCCTTTAAGGTTTGCGGGGCGGAACAAGTCGACCTGGTCCATATAAACACTCTGCTTTCAAAAGAAATCAATATAATGAATTACCAGATAGTGGCAATACCCGGGGGCTTCTCCTACGGCGATGATGTCTCTGCGGGAAAAATACTCGCAAACGAGATCAAGTATAAACTCTATGACGCTCTTGGAAAGTACATTGCGGCAAAAAGGCTGATAATAGGCATTTGCAACGGATTTCAGGTGCTGGTCCGCACCGGATTGCTTCCGGGGTTTGAGGGCGTTGACGAGCTGGAATTCACCACTCTCGCGCACAATGTTTCGGGCAAGTTTGAAGCGAGGTGGCTGCACCTCCGTACCGAAGATAGCAAATGCGTATTCACCAGGAAAAACAAACCGGTAATTTACCTCCCCATCGCGCACGGGGAAGGCAACTTTGTCACGCTGAACAAGAAAATTCTTGATAAAATAAAGGCGAACAAGCAGATAGTCTTCCGCTACTGTGACAGGAAGGGCAAGGTAATAAGCTTCCCCGAGAATCCGAACGGCTCGCAGGAAGCCGTAGCAGGCATCTGCAATCCCGACGGAAATATTCTTGGGCTTATGCCGCATCCCGAAAGGTACATGACCAGGTACAATCATCCGAGATGGACGAGGGAAGACCTGCCTGAAGAGGGCGACGGCGTATTAATCTTCAGGAATGCGGTGGAATTTGCAAAAAAATACCTCTAAGAAAAAGCTGAAACTAATATCTTGTGAGGTTTTCGCGAGAGAACTCTCTTACGCTGCCGCGCTCACTGAAAATGTGGTGGATGCGGAATATCTTGAGAAAGGTCTTCACGACAGATCGGATGTCCTTCGGGAAGCTCTTCAGAAAAAGATAGACTCAATCGGCGCTCCGTATGACGCTCTTATTCTCGGTTACGGGCTTTGCGGAAACGCTGCCAACGGGCTGAAGGCCGGTTCTATTCCTCTCATTATACCCCGCGCTCACGATTGCTCGGCGATACTTTTAGGTTCTCACGCCAGGTTTAACGAACTTTTCGGAGATAACCCAAGTCAGGCCTGGACCTCGGCCGGGTATCTTGAACGCGGAGATTCGATGTATCGCGAGGGCGGCGGCGAAGGAGAGCAGAACAGCCTCTTAGGCGGAAAGACCTACGAAGAGTACGTGAAAGAGTACGGAGAGGACAACGCTAAGTTCCTGATGGAGACGCTCTCTCCAAAAAAGCATTCCGACAAAATGGTTTATATAGACACAGAGCCGACCATGCATTTGAAGTATAAGGATGATGCTAAAAAGTATGCTTTGGATAATAAATTGAAGTATGTGGAGTTCATGGGCGACATGTCCATGTTAAAAGACCTGGTTGACGGAAAATGGACTGATGAAAAACGCTTCCTCGTTGTAAAACCCGGTAAAAAGATTTATGCCGTTTACGGCGATACAGTTTACAGAGAAGAATAGAAAGAAAAACGTTTAATGAAAACGATTTGGATGTGATGACACAGATGAAACCTTCTGAATAATCTGCTGATCATCAAGGTCTATCGGTGCCATCGTTTTAGCATTGGTGTCATCAAAATAACCTTTTGCAGTAAAGGAGAAGTATGCCGGATAAATTTCTTGGTGAAGTAAGGAACAACTTTCAGTTTTTATACAATAAGTATTTCGCGCTTGAGGGCGAGCATACCTACGATAACCTGCCGCAGGGAAATTCCGTGATAGTTCTCATGTTGGACAAACTGCAGATACGGATACAGAATGTCAGGGGTGAAGTAAGTATCCAGTTTTCAAAGACAAGAAACTCCAGTAGAAGAGAATCTGCCTGGGTAACTGTGGGGCAGGCGGCCCGCAAGCTCGGTGCCAAGAATGTCGGAAGTTCGCTAACCGATCCTAAAGCGAAGTTATCCGAAAAGAGCAAGGATCTTGAACTGTTTCTGGGAGAGTATTTCGATAAGTTTAAGAAGGTTTTTATTTAAATAAAAGGGTTTATCACGCTCGTAACGTTCTTAACGTTTATAACGTAAACCAAGGTCTTTTCTGCGTATTACGTTACAAACGTTACAAACTTTATAAACGTTATAAACCTTTTTTTCTTTTAATGTTATAATCTAAGTTAATGAAACTAATTACAACCCACATAAACGCTGATTTTGACGCCTTTGCGTCAATGGTGGCTGTTAAAAAGCTTCATCCCGACGCCTGGCCGGTCTTTCCCGGCAGTTATGAACTCAAAGTAAAGGAGTTCATTCAGCTATATCCTGAATTCTCTGTCCACCGCCTTAAAGAAATCAAACCCGATGATGTAAAAGAACTTATTGTTGTAGATACGGCTATGCCGGGGCGCATCGGGGATTTGGCGCGTTTCATCGGCTGGAAGAATATCAAGGTTACGGTTTACGACCATCACCCCGTTGTCGGCGGCGAGATTAAGGCTGATGTAATGGTTAAGGGAGTAAACGGCATCCCGACAGGCGCCACCATCTCCATGCTCGTTAAAGAACTTAAAGATAAAAATATTTTCATTAATCCCCGCGAGGCCACGCTCTTCGCTATCGCGCTCTACGAAGAGACCGGTTTCTTCTCATATCTTTCAACAACACAGCTGGAGTTTGAAATGATGGCGCACCTGCTGGGCTGCGGCGCAAATCTGAATATTATAAAGGACTTTTTGAAAGAGGGTTTTTCTCCCGAGCAGGACATTCTTTTTGGAAAGCTTCTGGCTTCAATGGAGTCTTACGAGATAAAGGGAATTCCCGTGAAACTGGCGTTTGCCGAAACCGAGCAGTATGTCAAAGACGTTGCCTTGCTTGTCCATAAACTACGTGAAATGGGGAATTTGATTGTAGTTTTCGCGGTCGTGAAATTCTCTGACAGGATAAATATCATTGCCAGAAGCAGCGTTGAGGAAGTCAATGTCGGAGAGATTGTCCGCGAGTTTGGCGGTGGCGGCCACGGCTCGGCAGCATCAGCAACCCTCCGTCAAGGCGGACTCGCGGAAGTAAAAGAACGCCTTCTTGCGGCGCTCGAGAAAAAGATAAAGCCCTTCCTGCGGGCCAAAGACATTATGAGCAGTCCCGTTCTCAGCATAAAGCCGGATATCTCGTGCGAGGAATCAAGAAAGATAATGCTTCGGTTTAATCACAGCAGCCTTCCGATTGTCTCAAACAATAAACTCATGGGCATAGTCGGAATTACGGACCTGGATAAATGCCTGCAGCATAACTTTAATGACGCGGAAGTCTGCGGTTATATGAAAACCAATGTAATAACCGTGAGTCCTGATACTCCCGTGGCAGACATTCAGCGCCTGATGATAGACGAGAATGTCGGAAAGGTGCCGGTTGTGGGGGCTGACGGTTCGGTTGCAGGTATCGTGACGAGGTCTGATGTGCTGAAAAACGTTAACAAGGAAAGGATGAACGACAAGATCCAGCATATCGAGAAGGCGCTCGAAAACGCTTCGGCTGAAATAGCGCATACTGCTGATATCCTTGAAGAACGCCTGCCGCCCCGCATCTTGGGCATATTCAAAATTGCCGGGGAACTCGCGGATAAGATGGGAATGAGGGCCTTCCTTGTTGGCGGGTTTGTCCGGGACCTTCTGCTGGGCATAGATAACTTCGACATTGATGTGGTGATAGAAGGTGACGGCCTGAAATACGCGGCCGCGCTCGCGAAAAAATTCAAGATGAAGATCAAGGTCCATAAGAAATTCGGCACAGCCGTGCTTATTCTTGAAGACAAGTTAAAGATTGATATTGCGACGGCCCGCGTTGAGTTTTATGATTATCCCGCCAGCACACCGCAGGTGGAATTCTCGCATATAAAGTACGATCTCTACCGGAGAGATTTCACAATTAACACCATGGCCGTCGAGTTGAATGCGAAAGAGTTTGGCACGTTGATAGACTTCTTCGGCGGCCAGCGTGATTTGCGCAACGGCCTGATAAGGGTTCTGCATAACATGAGTTTTGTTGAAGATCCGACCAGGATCTTCCGCGCAATCAGGTTTGAGCAGAGGTATGGCATGAAGATGGAGGAGAGCACCAGGAATTTCCTCGCCAACGCGCTTGAGCTTGAGATGTTTGAAAGGCTGGCGACTTACAAGATAAAGGATGAGATAGTCCAGATACTGAATGAAGACCACCCCATAAAGGCGCTTGTCAGGATGCAGGAACTCGATGTGCTAAGATATATCCATCCGTCCCTAAAAGTCACCGCCAAACTAAAGGCGCTTTTCAAAGAGATATACCACAGTTTTTCCGTGGAGGTGCTCTTCGTCGAGGATAAGGTTGACAGGTGGTTCACCAACTTCCTCGTCCTGCTTGACGAGCTGGAATTGAAGGATTGCCAGCGCATCTGCGACAGGTTTAAACTCGACCGCGGAATAATGAGAAAAGTCGTGCATGTGAAGGCGAGGGAAGAGCACATCCTCTTGGCCTTGAATCAGGTGAAAATGGAAAATAGCGCGGTGTACAAAGAGCTCTACGGCACTTCCACGGAAGGCTTGCTCTTTTATATAGCGAAGTCTAAGAGCCTGCGCGTGCGCCGGAGGATGCACCTATATATTTCCACGCTCAGCAAAATAAGAGTTTCCCTTAAGGGTGAAGATTTGAAGCTTTTGGGTATAAAACCCGGGCCAATTTACAAAGAAATCTTCGCCAAGCTTCTAGACGCTAAATTAGACGGTAAGGCGGGTGACAGGGCGTCTGAACTTTCTTTTGTGAAGTCCCTGCTCTAGATAAAACGCAGTCCCCGTAAAGACTTTTACGGGAATATGCTTTTGACTTTGACTTGTTCATGTGCTAAAATTATCAAATGGGCTTACTCTCTCACTTATCAAATCCAGGCGTAGCAATAATATTTGCCGTTGCTTTGTTCTTTGCATTAACGGTACATGAATTCTTCCATGCTTTTGTAGCTCATCTTTGCGGCGATGACACGGCAAAGGCCATGGGGCGAATGACTATGAATCCCTTAGCCCATTTGAGTCTTGCCGGAACGCTGGTAATGCTATTCCTGCCGTTTGGCTGGGCAAAACCTGTCCCGATTGTTCCGAGGAATTTCAGGAATCCAAAGATTGACAGTCTGCTTGTTTCTGGCGCAGGAATCTCGGCTAATATTCTTACGGCCTTTTCCTTTGGGATCCTGGCAAGGTTCATCGGATGGGAAAATATGAACTATGGCGCAATGGAGCTTGTTTTCTATTTTATGCTGATAAATCTTGGGTTTGCCTTTTTCAACCTGTTGCCGATTCCTCCGCTTGACGGGTCAAAGATTTTGGCGTTTTTTCTTCCGTCTTCCATAGCGCATAAAATAGAGTATATGGGGCCGGTCGCGCAGATAGTCTGCATAGGCGTTATTTACGCTATATTCTATTTAATACCATTGGCAAGCCAAATATTGTCTGCAATAATCAATTATTTCTTTTATGCGTTTTCCGGCGGGGATTTGCTAGTCATCAATAAGATAGTCGGAGGTTGATTTGAGCGGTAAGAAGACTATTTTGAGCGGGATGAGGTCAACGGGTAAATTGCATTTGGGTAATTTACTCGGAGCTCTGCAGAATTGGGTTAAACTGCAGGATGATTATAATTGTTTCTTTATGGTCGCGGATTGGCATGCTCTCACCACTGAAAGCCGGAGAACTAAAGAGATTGCGGTTTTTGCCCGTGAAATGGTTGTTGACTGGCTGGTCGCAGGAATTGACCCGAAAAAAAGCACAGTCTTTATCCAGTCAGCCGTGCTTGAACACGCGGAATTGCACTTGCTCCTTTCGATGATAACTCCTATTCCCTGGCTTGAAAGGAATCCGACCTATAAAAGCCAGATGAATGAACTAAAGGATAAGGACCTTTCAAACTACGGATTTCTCGGATATCCGGTGCTTCAGGCGGCCGATATCCTGGTATACAAAGCGAGCGTAGTGCCCATCGGGCAGGATCAGCTTCCCCATCTGGAAATTTCACGCGAGATTTGCCGCAGGTTTAATAATTTCTACGGGGAAGTATTCCCGGAGCCGCAGCATGTGTTCACGAGCGTTCCGGCGCTTCTTGGCATAGACGGCCGCAAAATGAGCAAATCCTACGACAATTGCATCAATATGTCGGACACGAGGGTGGAAGTCGAAAAGAAGATAAAGAAGTCATACACGAATCCGCAAAAAGTTAAGATGGGCGATCCCGGCGACCCTTCTGCTTGCCCCATATTCCTGCTCCATAATATTTACAGGAAAGAGCAGGTGTCTGAGGTGGAGTCCGGTTGTAAGTCCGGGGCGCTCGGCTGCGGCGACTGCAAGAAAGCTCTCCTTGGAATTTTGCTGCCTGTTTTTGACGGGATGCAGGAGAAACGCGCGCAAATTCTAAGCAAGCCCGGTTATGTGGACGATGTGTTAACCGACGGCAACAAACGCGCGAAAGCCGCCGCTTCAAAAACTATGGAAGAAGTGCGGAACGCGGTGTTCGGGAAGGGGCATGTTTAACATAGTTTCCAAAACATTTGAGGGGCCTTTCGAAACTCTCCTTGATATGGTCAAAGAAGATGAGATAGATTCTGAGCAAATATCCGTTGCAGAGATAGTTGACGAACCAAAAATTGACAATGTTGACGAGGGAAGCGAATTCATTGTGGACGCGGCGAACCTGCTCTACCTTAAATCCCAGGCCCTGCTTCCTAAGGAAGAAGAGAAGGTTGACACGCAGGATGAGGTTGACGCCAAGAAACTCCTGGAGATCTACAATAAGATGAAAGAACTTGCGGGCGACCTGGAGAAAAAGGAATTGAAACAGAAAGACATTTTCTACCGCGAGCAGGATATGACTGCGGTATACGCGGAAGAGACTTTCAAAGAGGCGACTCTTTACGACCTCCTGGTGGCTTTCAAGAGCGTGCTGGCTTATATCCCTAAGGAAGAAGTGCTCTCGCTGTCTCGAGAGGGCATCACTGTAAGGCAGAAGATCAATGAAATCTTGGATCATATCAGTGCGGTCGAGCAGTTCGAATTTACGGCATTCCTTAAAGAGCAGAAGTCGAGAGAGCATATTATTACAGCTTTTCTGGCCATACTTGAAATGATAAAGCTTGGGCTTATTGCGTATAGACACAATGCGGCAAGTAATGATATATTTATAAGCAGGAAGGAAAATGGAGATAACGTTCGCTAAGTCAGTAATAGAATGCCTGCTCTTTGTCAGCGATGAACCGCTTGAGATATCAAGGCTCAAACTGGTTCTTGAGGACATGAGCGAGGCGGAAATACGCAAAGCCGTCACCGAGTTACAGCTCGATTATGAGACAGCCGGAAGGCCGTTGTGTATTACTGAAGTTGCCGAAGGCTTCTCCATTGTTACCCGTGAGCAATACGCTTCGTTCATTAAGAAGCTTTTTAAAACAAAGATAACGCACAGGCTTTCCAGAGCCGCGCTTGAAACTCTCGCGATAATTGCCTGCAAACAGCCCATAACAAAACTTGAAATTGAATCTCTGCGCAGCGTTTCAGCGGACGGAGTCCTTGATACATTATACGAGAGAGAATTGATACGTATTTTGGGGCGCAAGGAAGTGATCGGGCGCCCGCTGCTGTACGGCACTACAAAAGAATTCCTCCAATACTTCGGGTTGAAAGATTTGATGGAATTGCCTAAGCTCGAAGAAATAAATGAAGTCCTTGGGAATGGTACCTTTCAGGCCAAGAATGAGAAGGCCGAGGAAAATGCCGGAGTGCAAGGCACATTTGAACAGCCGAAGTAGTATCAGGTATTACCGGCGTCACGGCTAATGAGAATACGGCGAAAAAGCAGTATGTGAGCAAGCCGGAAAAACGCAAAAAGGAAGGTTCATGAGTCTGAAAGAAATAAGGGATAAGATAGACTTGATTGATCACAAAATGCTTGAGCTCCTGAACATCAGGGCAAAACTCTCGCTTGAGGTCAGAAAGTTCAAGCCGGGAACCTCCAGCGAGATTTACGTGCCGCACCGCGAGGCGGAGATATTAAACTCGCTTGGAAAGAAGAACAGCGGGCCTTTCCCGTCAAGTTCTTTGAAGGCCGTTTACAGAGAGATATTCTCTGCTTCCAGAGCTCTCCAGGCGCCGCTGAAGATAGCCTACTGGGGGCCTGAGGGAAGTTTTACCCACCTGGCAGCGGAGGAGCACTTCGGTTCAGCCGTGAAATATATTAACAGCAGGACCATCTCGGATATTTTTGAAGAGATAGATTCCGGCAGGTCTGATTTTGGGGTTGTTCCTATCGAAAACTCAACGGAAGGCGCGGTCAATTATACGCTGGATATGTTTGTGGATTCGTCGCTCAGTATCTGCGCAGAGGTATACCTTAAAATAGCCCATAATCTGCTGAGCAATGAGAGTTCCATCGGTAAGATAAAGAAACTCTTTACCGGAATTCAGCCTCTTGCCCAGTCAAGGAAATGGGTGGAAGAACACCTGCCTTCCGCTGAAATAATAGAAGTTTCCACGACCGCGGAAGCAGCCAGGCTTGCGGCCAAGGCAAAAGGCGGAGCTGCGATAGCTAATACTCTGGCCGCTGAGATATACAATCTTGGTATAGTTGCAAAAAATATAGGAGATATTTCCAATAACATAACGAGATTCATGGTAATCGGCAAGCGTAATGCGGAGCGCACCGGCAACGACAAGACGAGCGTTCTCTGCTCTATCAAAGATAAGGTGGGCGCTCTTTACACGATGCTGATGCCGTTCAAAAAGAACCGGATTAACCTTACAAGTATTGAATCCAGGCCTTCAAGGAAAAAAGCCTGGGAGTATTACTTCTTTATTGACATGAAAGGGCATAGGGAAGATAAGAGAGTGAGGAAGGCCCTTCAGGAACTTTCGGGTGAATGCCAGTATTTCAAGATACTAGGTTCGTACCCCGCGGAAAAGTTCTAAGGCAAGGAGTAATCATGATTAGAAAAATAGATATTCATCTGCATCCGAAAAGCGATGATCCCGGATTGGAGAAATACCTCAAAGTAATGGATAAACATAATGTCGAAGCGGGCCTGGTGCACGGGCTTGACGACGCAGGCTGGGATTACGGCTTCAAAGACACAACTTCAAACGATGAAGTGGTCAGGGCGGTGAAAAATCACCCGGGCAGATTCTTTGGGACGGTTTGCGTTAATTTTGGAATCGGAGTAGAAAAATCGGTTGATATTATTAAAAAATACTCCGACAAAGGGTGCATGGGAATAAAACTCTTCCCGAACAGCGGTTTTGACCCGAATGACGACAGGTTTGAGCCAATCTGGCAGGAAGTTGATAAGAGAAAGATGCTGGTCTTCTCGCACTGCGGCTGGCTTGGACCAAACGTGAAGAATCCTTCAATGCGGCTGGCTTCCCTTGAAGGAGCGAGCCCGTTCCACTTTGAAGTGCCTGCAAGGCGCCACCCGAAAGTTAAGTTCATTTTTGCCCATTTCGGCGGAGGGGCGACCTACCTGGAAACAATTGTTTTGACTTCAAGGCTTCCGAATGCGTTCGCAGATACCTGCCCCGGCTGGGGTCACTGGGTCTTTGAGAATGACATGCCGGGATTAAAGAGCATGCCTCGGGAGAAACTTCTTTACGGCACGGATAATGCATCGGAAAACTATGGAATAGATGAGATCTGGTGGACCAATAAGTTAATGTCTTATGGTTTCACTCAAAGAGATATTCATATTTATTTCTATGAAAACTCCGCAAAAATACTGGGGTTGGTGCCATAACCACGGAGGAATGATGTTAAAAAACATTCTGGTCATACACGGGCCGAATCTTAACCTGCTTGGAAAACGCGAGCCGAAAATCTACGGCAAATGCACGCTTGAAGACATAAATATAGAGCTTGAAAAGGCCGCAAAAAGGCTCGGTGCGAAACTTCGCATATTCCAGGCAAACCTTGAAGGTGAAATAGTAAACATAATTCAGGAACAATCCGAGAAATGGGCTGACGCCATAGTTATCAATCCTGCCGCCTATACGCATACGAGTGTTGCTATCAGGGACTGTCTCGCGGCCGTGAAGATACCTGCAGTAGAAGTGCATATTTCCAATGTATTCGGAAGGGAGGAATTCAGGCATAAATCCTTGATCGCTCCGGTTGCTGCCGGGGGCGTGTACGGTTTTGGAAAAGAGAGCTACATCCTCGGTCTTCAGGCGGCGCTCTGCACGCTCAAGAAAGTAAAGAAGTAAGCCTTTAAAAAATGGTCAAAGTTATTAAGTTGAGTTTCCTCGGTATTCTTTTCTATCTGCCTTTCTGCGGCTCGGGCATGAATCCCCTGTTGTTTTGGTGTGTCTGTGCCGCCGTCATCTTTCTTTTTTCCTGCAGCATGATTCTCTCAGGTTATTCCGCCGGATTGACCGGCAAAGAGAGTCTCGATATTCTGCCGGCCGTACTGATCTGCTGCCTGCCGGTAGTTTTTTCGGCCATCGCCGGAAAAGGTGTCATTGGCGCCGCGGAAACGTCCTGGGTGATATACCTGCTGCTGTTTGTTCTCTCCTGCGTCACCCTAAAAAATACCAAGGATCTTGAATTGCTTTCGGTCACAATGTCGCTATCGGCTCTTGCCGCCGCATTAATAGGGTTATATCAGTATCTGATCGGTTTTAGTTTATGGTCTAATGCGCATCTTATCGCAGAGACGGCCGGCAGCAGCAGCGTCTTGCTCGGAGAAATTCAAAAAAATATTGCCGAAAAAAGGGTCTTCTCGGTTTTCATCAATTCCAATGTGTACGCAGGGTATGTTGCAATGCTCCTGCCTCCCTCGCTGGCCCTCTGTTTTGCCGGGGGAGGGAGAAAAACGAAGCTGCTGGGTCTTGTTTCGGCTGCCGTGGCCGTTCTAATGCTGGTTCTTTCTCGTTCATTCGGCGGCTCGCTCTCGGCTGCCGCCGGAATAGCCCTCTTTTTCGCAGTGCGCTTTGGCCGGAAAAAGAAAACCTTGATTCTTGCCGCTGTTCTTGCAGCCCTGCTGGTTCTCTTCGCTTATCTCCTTAAACCCGAGCTTGTTGACTTTTCACATCCGCGCAATCCTTTATTCGGCAGGCTGAATTATTGGCTGGACGCGTGGAAGATTTATAGGGATACCGGTATTTTAGGCGGAGGAACCGGAGTTTTCAAACGCTTCTCCGTCTCCGGGGTGCTTTATCCGCATAATATGTACCTGCAGTTTCTGCTTGAATACGGCATCATCGGATTCTCTCTGTTGCTGCTCTTTCTGTTTCCGTTCTTGAAAGCGCCTGCGGAAGCCGCGTCAATAAATAACAAAGGGAGCAAAACCCTTCTTGCGGGACTGCTCGGCGCCTGCGCTGCTTTTCTGCTTCACAGTTTTATAGACATAGATTCAAACTACTTTCAGAATACATCGGTATTCTTTGTCTTCGGGGGAGCCGTTGCGGCGGCAGGATTGTATAAGTCCGGGCGTTTGCGGTTTGTTTTTCCTGCCGGTCGCGGATATACTGCAGTAATTCTCGGACTGTCCATTGTAACTTCAATAATATTGGGGAAAGAGCACGCGTTTAATCTTGCTCTGTCGGCTGTTCTCTTAACCATCGGCGCGGCAATTATTCTTCTTGATAAAAGGGAAATTCCGGCAGGGAAGATTGTTCACGCAGCTTTATTGTTTTTTGCAATACTTGTTTTATCAGCCTTTGGCTCAAAGAATCCAAGCAGATCGCTTACTGAACTTGTTAGGGTTGGCTGCCTGGCTGCCGCTTTTTTTCTCGGCTGGTCCATGCGCGGGAGCCCGGGTTTCGGAGAGAGAACTGCTGTTTTTACTGCCAAGATTGGTATTGCTGTTTCGCTTCTGTTCTCGTTTACGCATTTTTCGGGAGGCGCTGAGATATTCTTTCCAAACAAAAACCTGCTCGGCGGTTTCCTGGTTGCCTGCGCGGCGCTCTGCCTCCCCTATGTTTGTTTTCGCAATGCCGCGGATAAATCCGGCAGGAAAGGTATTTTACCTGCCGAAACAAAAGACACCGGCTTTAAGTCCGCAGCCATCTATTTGTGGCGCGCTATGTTCAATTTAAAGAACGTAGCTGTTATCTTTTCTTGCTTTGGAGTGGTCTTGACAGGGTCAAGAGGAGCGCAAATAGCACTTGCCGCGGTCATAATACTTTTCGTTATGCAGTCAGGCGCATTTGTTAGAAAAGGGATGCTGCACGGTCGGATTCGCTTCTTTACAACGTTCGCTATTCTTGTGTTGGCCGCTGCGGCGCTGCTCTTGCCCGGTGGTCTGGCTGACAGGTTTGCCGCGAAAGGTAATTCAGACCCGCTTGCTTTTGAAAGGACCGGGATATATAAAAGCGCTTTGTCTATGGCGAAGGAAAGCCCTGTAAGGGGGGTTGGTTTAGGTTGTTTCGGCGGCGCCTATTGGAAGCATAAGCTTCCGGTCAATGTCGCCATTTCACGGTACGAGAGAAATACCGATTTCGCCCATAATGAACATCTGCAGTGTTTTGCTGAAACCGGAGTTCCGGGCGGTGTGTTGGCCCTTTGTCTTGTCTTTCTGGTGCTCTTCTACGCCTGGAAAGCGTTTTACGCATCCGGCAGGCGAGACGCTCTTTTTCTGTCGGGAGCCGCGTTGGTGCTGACGGCTGTTTTCATTCATGCGCTGGTAGATTTTAACCTGCATTTTATGCCTATCCTTATACTGACAGGAGCCCTGGCAGGCTATTCCTGCGGTGCGTATGAAAAAAAATCACTGGCTCTCGGAGGCAGGGTGCCGTTCCTTATGTCCGTGTTCATTCTTCTTGCGGCCCTGACTCCCGTCTTTTCCGCGCTTGCTGAGTTGTCGGCAAGAGAGTCAACAAGGGCTGAATCCTGCGCGAAGGAAGGTTTTGTTAAGGCGGCGCGCGTATTAGATCCGCTCTCGGCTGAATACTCTGACCGTTACGCGCTCCTGCTGCTGGAGCGGCGCGCGGGGAACGAGCAGGCTGTACGCAATCTGGCGGAACAGGAATTTAAGTCTGCATGCTCCCTTGACGGCTTTGATCCGTACTATCCGCGTCATCTCGGCAGGTTGTACGCGGCGAATTTCATGGAGGAAGAAGCGCAGGCCGCTTTCGCGGAGGCTTACGCGCGTTCTCCGTTTGACCCTTTCATTATGACGGATCTCGCGGAAGTCAAATTCGCCCTGAATGACTGGGAAGGTTGCGCAGCCATGCTGGAAAAGTCTATACTTGTAGAGCCAAATTACGCGGCCGGATGCTATAAACTCGGGCGGCTCTATTCAATTACAGGCAATGAAAAGGGCGCGCAAGCCCTTAAAGACAGGGCACTGCAGACCCGAAAGGCGTTGCTGCCAAATGTGAATACTGATTACGAAAGAGCCTTGCTGGAGCTAAAGTGAGAACTTATTCTGCTGTCATAATAAACTTCAATTGTGCCAGACTGCTGGAAGCCTGCATAAAATCAGTCGTTGAACAGACTGTTAAACCGCTCGAAATAATAATCGTGGATTCCGCCTCAACGGATGAGTCCGCTGTTATACTTAAAGAGCATTTTTCCGGACTGAAGCTTGTTTTGCTTCCAGAAAACAGGGGTTTCACTGCTGCCGCGAACGCAGGTCTGGCTGTTTGTGCCGGTGAATACATCCTCCTGCTTAATTCAGATGTTATTCTGGACCGTCTCAACGTGGAAAACATAATGAGAGACGGGAATTTTGGAGCGGAAGGAGCGGGTATCTTTTCAGGGAAGCTGCTGAAGCTTGGCGATGAAACGCTTTTAGATTCCACCGGTCAATTCCTCAGCAAGGCGCTTAAGCCCAAAGAGAGGGGTTACTGCCGGAGGGATGAGAACCGCTATCAAGCGGGGCCTGTTTTTACCGCTTGCGGCGCGGCGGGAATGTATTCGAACCTTATGCTGAATGACTTGAAAGAGGAAGGGAATGTGTTTGACGAAAGCCTCTTTATGTATTATGAAGACCTTGATCTTGGTATGAGGGCCAACCTTCTCGGCTGGAAGGCATTCTTTGTCCCCGGAGCTGTCGCGAAACACGAGAGAGGCGGGAGCGTGAAAAAAGAAGAAAGAAGCCTGGCCCGATGGTATGCTTTTCCGGGCAAACCCCTTGGACTGCGCAGAGCGCTGGTCAGAAACCGCTATCTTGTATTGTTGAAGGATTTTCCGCTGCAACTGCTCCTGATCAATTTTCCGGTTCTACTTGTTTATGAGCTCGCGTTCCTCGGCTACTTATTCTTTTTTGATATTAAGGCTTCTTATGGTATTATTGAAGCCTTTAAAGGCGCCGGATCAGCGCTTGCGAAACGCAGGCTGCTGATGAAGCGAAAGAAAATTTCAGGATGGGAGTTGTTTAAATGGATTTTGTAATATATATACGGGTCTTCACGGCGGCGCTTGCATTCTCGCTTTTCCTTACCCCTGCTGTCAGGCGAGTTGCGCTGAAACTGGGAATTGTTGACCGCCCTGACAAGAACCTGAAGTCGCATTCGGCTCCGGTTGCGTATTTGGGAGGGATAGCAATATTTCTTTCTTTTCTTGGAGTTCTGCTTATTGTAAGCCGTGGAAAACTGTCAGGGTTTCACGGCCTGATTCTCGGAAGCGGCATAATATTTGCGCTTGGGCTGATAGATGATTTGAAAAAGCTTAGCGTTCCGCTCAAATTTATTGTGCAGTCCTGCGCCGCGATAGTACTGGTTTTATCCGGTATTAGAGTGGATTTTCTGGGAAGCCCTGTGCTAAATATCATTGTTTCCGTTCTCTGGACAGTAGGAATAACAAACGCCTTCAATTTGCTCGATATTATGGATGGACTCTCATCCGGGGTCGCAATAATCGCCTGTTTTGTGTACTTTGCGCTCGGCATTGCTCACGGAAGCATTTTCTCCCCCACGGCTTCGCTTGCGCTCGCGGGGGCATGCCTGGGTTTCCTGATATTCAATTTTCCTCCGGCAAAAATATTCATGGGAGACGCCGGAAGCCTGTTTTTGGGTTTTATGCTTGCGGCGTTGTCCATGACGGAAAGTTACACCTCGCAAAATAAGCTCGCGGTTTTTGTGCCGTTCTTGATTCTTGGCGTACCTCTATTTGACACGCTTTTTGTTATGTGTATGAGGTTGAGACAGGGCAAGCCTGTCTACTACGGAAGCCCGGACCACTTTCCTCTCAGGTTGAGGCGGGCCGGCTTATCCGTCAGGCAGGTCCTTTTTGTATCCTATTCGGCTGCCGTTCTGCTTGGAGCCGCTGGTTTTGCGGTTACGCTTCTGTCGCCGGTTATGTCAGTTGTTTTATTCTCTTTTATTCTGGTTTTCGCGCTCTTTGCGGCAGTAAAACTCAGCCAAACCGGTTGAATTCCGTCTGACTTGCTTTTTGACTGCTTTTTCTGTTATAATCTCTTACTTTAATTAGCAATTAGAAATAAGCAATTAGCAATCGCATTTATGGTGGCTGTAGCTCAGTTGGTTAGAGTGTCAGATTGTGGATCTGAATGTCGCGGGTTCAAATCCCGTCAGCCACCCCAGTTTAGTTTGCCTGCGGCAAACTAAACAGAGCAATTGAGCAATAGAAATTGGAAAATAGAAAGGCTCAATTGCGGCCTAAGTTCCATTGATAAAAAGCGTCTTGAGGTAACCCAATGAATTGCAATAAATGCGGCTTCTACAATCCTTCCGGTTCGTCTTTTTGCGCCTCTTGCGGCAATGAAATTCTCCAGGAGCAGGCAATTCAGCAAAAAGATATTCTTGTTAGGGCGCCTTTTGGCATGAGGGCTCTTGCGTTTCTAATAGACGCTATGCTGCTGCTGATCGCGGATTTACTCTTTAACCTTGCTTTCTACGGAGACCCGGAAAACAAACGTTCTACATTCTTCCTGCTCTTTATAATATATTCATGGTATTTCACGGCTTCAGGCGGGCAGAGCATAGGAAAGATGGTTCTCCATATTAAAGTAACCGCGCTTGACGGGTCAAACCCGGGAGCCGGCAAAGCGCTGGCCCGTACATTTCTCTACTTCCTAAGCTATGTGCTTTGCCTGGCCGGTTTCCTTATGGCTCTCGGAAAAAAACGGCTGGCCCTGCACGACAGGCTGACCGGAACAAATGTAGTCAGTGTATGACCCGCCTAAAAACGTGTGTCCTCTAAATGTTTATCGTGGAATGAACCGGCTTGTTTTGATATAATCAATAAACGTGCGGAAGTGGCGGAGCTGGCAGACGCGCTAGATTCAGGTTCTAGTTCCTTCACGGGAGTGGGGGTTCAAATCCCCCCTTCCGCACCAAAAAATATGATAACCAACGAAGAATCTTTCCTAAAGTACCTTTCCTCAAAGAAGACGCCCGTAGACATTCACGCGCTGCGCCGGCATTTTGACATCAAGAAAAGCGACCGAAGCAGATTCAAAAAATTCTTAGATACCCTCCTGAAAGAAGGTTCCATAATTCGTTTAAAAGACGACCTTTTTGGACTTCCTGCGAAGATGAATCTTGTAACAGGCAAAATGCTTGGCAATTCGGCAGGGTTTGGTTTTGTGCGCCAGGAAGACAAAGAAGACGAAGATATTTATGTGCACGGCAATAATATGAACGGGGCGATGCACGGCGACAAGGTAATTGTCCGTATGTCGAAAGGACCTCGCGGCAACGAAGGCGAAGTCGTTAATGTGCTCGAACACGTCAATACGACGATTGTCGGAACTTTTGAAGAGAACAAGTTCTTTGGTTTCGTTGTTCCTGATGAGAAAAAAATCTGGCATCATGTCTATGTCGCGAAAGAGCTTTCTATGGGGATAAAAGGCGGCCAGAAAGCGGTTGTGGAAATTACGGAATGGCCGGGGAGCGGGCGAAATCCGGAAGGCAAGGTCACCGAAATACTTGGGTATAAGAACGACCCTGAGGTTGATGTAAAAGCGGTAATACGCCAGTACGGGCTTCCGGAGGTATTTTCGCCTGAAGCTCTTGAGCAGGCGGAAGAATCAGCCGTTTCAATTCCGGAAGAAGAATATGCCGGCAGAGAGGATCTCCGGAACGAAGTGATTTTCACCATTGACGGGGAAGACGCGAAGGATTTTGATGACGCGGTTTCTATCAGCAAGAAAAGCAACGGCGAGTACGAACTTGGCGTGCATATAGCGGATGTATCTCATTATGTAAAAGAAGGCACCGCGCTGGACAGGGACGCTTTTATTCGCGGAAACAGCGTCTATCTTCCGGGGACGGTTATTCCTATGCTCCCTGAAGCGCTTAGCAATGAAATGTGCAGCCTCAAGCCCGATGTTGACCGCCTTGCCGTCTCTGTCTCAATGCGCATCGGTATTGAGGGTTCCGTAAAATCCCACAGAATCTTCAGAAGCGTGATCAAGTCAAAGCGCAGGATGACATATACTAAGGTCTCGGCCATTGTTGAAGCCCGGGACGCGGCTTTGAGGGCTGAATACAAAGATATTACCGGCGACCTGGATATGATGCTGACGCTGGCAAAACTCCTAAATGACAGGCGCTACGCGGACGGAAGCATAGACTTTAATTTTCCGGAATCAAAAGTCATAGTTGACGCGAAGGGCGTTCCGCTGAATGTTATCAGGGTGGAGCGCAATTGGGCCCACAGGCTTATAGAAGAGTTTATGCTCCTCACGAATGAAATTGTATCCCTGCATATTTTCAGGAAAGGGATGAAGAATATTTACAGGATACACGAAGTTCCGGAATTTGAGGACATAACGGAGCTGGCGAGGTTTGTAAATAAGCTCGGCTATGCTTTCAAACCGCCAGAGGATTTGCCGCCAAAGGTAATCCAGGCGCTGCTTGCCAAGGTTAAAGGCACTCCCGAGGAAGCGATAGTAAACAAGCTGGCTCTCCGCTCGCTAAAACTGGCAATATATTCCACTGAGGCCAAGGGGCATTTCGCTCTGGCTAAGCAATTCTATTCGCATTTTACCTCTCCGATAAGGCGATATCCTGACCTCGCGCTTCACCGGCTGGTAAAGAATGCCATAAATAAAGAAAAGGTGGATGTAAACCGCCTGGTAAATATAGCGAAGCACTGCTCGGAAACAGAAAGGAAAGCTGAACGGGCGGAAGAAGACGTGGTAAAGATTAAGAAGATACAGCTTATCAGGAACTTCCCTGCCAGGGTATATGCCGGAGTCATCAGCGGCGTGCAGGGCTATGGGATATTTGTTGAAATAAATGATTTTATGCTTGAAGGCCTTGTTCATATCAGTTCTATAGGCGATGATTATTACTCGTTTGACGAAAAGAACTGGTGTCTGGTTGGCAGGAACAAGAAAAAGAAATACCGGCTCGGCGACCCGGTAAAAGTTAAGGTGATTAAGGCCGACCTAGATAAGCGCCAGCTCGACCTTGCTCTTGTTTGATTAAGCTACGTAATTAAACTAAACTTCCTCAAGGAAGGAGAATATTGATTGCTCGGATTTCTAAAACAGATTACGCAGATTAGACCCTGTTCTTATCAAATCCGCGTGCTCCTCTCTAATCTGCGTAATCATCTTTCCAAATCTGTGTAATCAAAAAGAGTGTTTTGCTTTCTATGGGTTTTTTCTTTAATGGCAAACCGCGCCCCTTTCTGGTATAATTCTCAATATCGTGAAAAACACCGGAAAAATAATAAGCATGTCATTATTTGCAATTTCCGCTTTGATATTTTCCATACTGCTTATCAATAAACCGGCGGATAGCGCTGAAGACCAGAAAGAATTCACCGGGACAAAAATTCCGGAAGGCGCTGTTGTTGACCAGTCTGTCCCGCCGGCGGCCCAGGCTGCTTTGAAAAATGACGTTCGGGAGCCTGACGCCATGAAAACGGAGGCGTCGAAGCCGGCGGAATCCGCGGAAAAAGCAAAGTCCGGTTTAATAGTTACCGGCAGCAAGCCGGCAATGAATTTCAGGGATCATTCGCCGCTTGAAAAAAATATCGTGATCAATTTCAACTCTTCTCTGGATGCTGAAAGTTTCAAGGACGCGATTAAAATATCTCCGGAAGGAAAGTTTAGGTTTACTGTAGGGGAAGACAAGAGTACTCAACTCGTCCTAACTTGTCTGGATCCTATTCCGGCAGGCGCTGAGTTTTCCGTAACAATTGCTAAAACAGTTAAAAGCCGCAGCGGCGCGAGTCTTGCAGCGGATTATAAGTTGGAGTTTAAGACTTCGCCTTTTAATGTGGCGGCTTGCTGGCCAAAAGACGGCGAGAAGAATGTGCTGGCCCGCGCCTATCCGTATGTATTCTTTAACGCGGCGGCTGACAGGATTTCCGCCGGCAAAGCTATAAAGCTCTCTCCGGAAATAGCCTTTGAGCCGGTTTGGCGGGAAGACACGAATGGCGTTTCTTACTGTATCCTTAAGCATATCGAAGGTTTCAAGCCCGGCGTAAAGTACACTTTGTCGGTTGACGCTTCGGCGCTGGATATGTGGGGAAACGCTTTGAAAACTCCGGCTAAAGTTTCTTTTTCTGTAGAATAGCGGCAGTAACGTAAAAGGCCGGCAGCAGTTATTTAATCATTGACCAAAATCGATTAAAGGGAGAGTCCGCGAAAGATGAACTTTCAGGAGATAATCTTCAAGCTTAACAAGTTCTGGTCGGATTACGGCTGCGTAATTGTCCAGCCGTACGACATTGAGAAAGGCGCGGGCACTTCCAATCCGGCCACCTTTTTCAGGGTGCTGGGGACAAAACCGGCAAAATTTGCCTATGTTGAGCCTTCAAGGAGGCCTACAGACGGCAGGTACGGCGAGAACCCTAACCGGCTCCAGAAATTCTATCAGTACCAGGTAATCGTAAAGCCGTCTCCCGCAGACATACAGGATATCTATATCAAAAGCCTCGCGGAACTGGGAATCATACAGAAAGAACATGACATCCGGTTCCTTGAAGATGACTGGGAATCGCCGACGCTCGGAGCCTGGGGCTTGGGCTGGGAAGTCCGGCTCGACGGTCTCGAGATAACACAGTTTACCTATTTTCAGCAGATGGGCGGTGTTGACCTCTCTCCGATGACCTGCGAAATTACCTACGGCCTTGAGAGAATAGCGATGTTCATTCAAAAGAAGAACAGCATCTATGACATAGACTGGGTAAAAGGGGTGAAATACGGCGATATTCATTTTAGGGATGAAGTTGAGTTCTCAAACCATAATTTCAAGCGCGCAAATGTGGAGATGCTGCTCAACCTCTTCAATATGTATGAGAAGGAAGCTAACGAACTGGTGAAAGTTAATCTTCCGCTCGCGGCTTATGACTACGTGCTTAAATGCTCGCATACTTTCAACCTGCTGGACGCAAGGGGAGCTATCAGCGTGACCGAGAGGGTGAATTATATCGGGCGCGTGAGGAATATAGCGAGGAAGTGCGCGGTTTCTTATGCGAAGAGTATAGAAGTAAAGGAAGAGAAAAGTTAATAAGGTTCATAAGGTTTATCTTTCAGATGCCGGAGAAAACCTCACCCTTTAGGGTGAGGATGAATCCGGCATGAATAATATTAACACACCTATAAAGAGAAACTCCGGCCTTCAGGCCGCAGAGTTTCATAAAGTAAGGTCTAAATCAACCGGCCGGCTTGTTAGGAATTTACCTTACAAACTTTAAAA
>CAIWRR010000239.1 GCA_903915125.1 Candidatus Firestoneibacteriota bacterium
GGGATCTGCACATTACGGATGTCATCAAAACCACGCTTGAAAATAATCTTGAGATCATTGCCGATTCTATCGGCTATCTGACAAATAACGGTATTGAGGCCTTTTATGACGCCGAGCATTTCTTTGACGGCTACAAAGCCAATAAAGAGTACGCTATCAAGACTTTGCAGACAGCTGAGAAGGCAGGCGCTGCCTATGTTATCCTTTGCGACACCAACGGCGGCACCCTGCCGAGCGAGTTAATTGAGATAATCAGAGAGGTTAAAAAGCACGTTTCTTGCAAGCTGGGGATTCACGCGCATAATGATTCGGACCTTGGCACGGCGAATTCTCTCGCGGCGGTTGAAGAGGGCTGTGTGATGGTTCACGGCACGGTAAACGGTTACGGAGAGAGATGCGGCAACGCCAATCTCTGTTCCATAATCCCTAATCTGCAAATCAAGATGAAATATCAGTGTTTGGAACCGAGGCGGCTGCAGGAATTAACACATCTTGCAATCTACATCGCAGAACTTGCAAACCTAAAACTTCCCGATGCGGCTCCTTTCGTCGGTCATTCCGCTTTCACGCACAAAGCAGGCGTACACGTTGACGCGATGAAAAAGAACGAGTTAAGTTACGAGCACATGACTCCGGAAGCGGTAGGAAACAAGAGGCGCATTCTAATCTCGGAACTTTCCGGCGTGAGCAATGTTATCTTTAAAGGAAAGTCCCTCGGAGTAAATCTTGACAAGGATACTCCGGAGACAAAGGAGATTCTGAACAAGGTCAAGGAACTTGAGAAGCTTGGCTATAATTTTGAAGGCGCAGAGGCCTCCTTTGAGCTTCTTATGAAGAAAGTATTTAGGACGCACAGAACCTTCTTCACCCTTGAAGATTTTGGAGTAGCAGTTGACAACCGCGAAGGAAAGGTTGGCTCTAAGGCAACTATCAAGGTGAAGGTTAACGGCAAGGTTGAGCATACCGCGGCAGAGGGCACAGGCCCGGTTGACGCGCTTAACAACGCGCTTCGCAAAGCGCTGGAGATTTATTACCCCTCGCTAAAGTCGGTGCATCTTCGCGATTTCAAAGTCAGGATTGTTGACCCGCAGGCGGCTACCAAGGCGCTCACCCGCGTGGTTATAGAATCAACCGACGGCACGGATATCTGGAATACCATCGGCGTTTCGCAGAATATGATAGAAGCCAGCTGGCTCGCTCTTGTGGACAGCATTGAATACAAGCTGCTGAAAGACGGCGTCAAGTAACATTTCGGCCCGGAGAGGTATGCTGAAAAAGTTTCTTCTGCTTATTTCGCTTTCCTTGCTTCTTTGGTCCTGTGCTTCTGTAAAACGGGCGGTGGTTACTATGGCGCCGGCATCCGCAGGCGAACAGGTTGCCTCAGGAACAAACGGCCTTACCGCGGAAGAGAAGAAAGAAACAGTAAAAGTCTCCGCCAGGTATGTTACGTTTGAAGAACTCAAGAAATCCGGCATTAACGGATTCAATCCCTACGTTTCTGAAACAAAGCAGTTTTTCTCGGTTTTCGAGCTCACGGTTGAGAATGGCGGCTTGGAGAAGATAAATTTTGATCCGAATAAGTGCTTGCTTCTTGACGGAACCGCGGAGCAGCACAAGGCCATTTCCGAAGAGGGTTTCAAGGAAATATTCAAAGCAATGGGGCCGGCGCTGCCTGAAAAAGCCGGGGAGCCTCACCCGCAGGTTACTAAAGAGGAGCGGGGGCAGCTTGCTGAAACAAACAGGGCAATTGCGGGGCTTTACGGTTATCAAATGTATTACCCTGATGATCATTTCAAAAAGGATGTGGTGGCCAAGACGCTCTTTAAGGCAGGCAGCATAGCTTCTAAAGAGACAAAGCGCGGCTGGGTAGCCTTCGAACAGGCAAGAATAGAGGCGCCTTATGTGGGCCTCGTGGTGCCGGAAGCAGGGACGCAGGATTACAAATTCAAGTTTGAGCAGTCGGTAAGCATAGAAGAAACAAAAACAGAGGGCCGGTGAAGAATGGGAATTAAGGAATTAAGCACAAGGTATGAACCCAAAGAGACAGAAAAAAAATGGTACGAATATTGGGTCTCAAAGAAATACTTCCGCGCCGACGAAAATTCGTCAAAGCCGCGCTTTTCAATGGTTATTCCTCCTCCGAATGTAACCGGGGCGCTTCATGTCGGGCACGCGCTCAATAATACTCTTCAGGACGCGCTCTGCCGCTACAAGAGAATGCAGGGGTTTGAAGTCTTGTGGCTGCCCGGAACCGACCACGCCAGCATTGCCACCCAGAATGTTGTTGAAAAAGATTTGATGGCGACCGAGAAGAAGACGCGTCACGATATTGGGCGCGAAGCTTTCGTGAAACGGGCGCGCGAGTGGAAGGAAAAGTACGGCGGAAGGATTGTCAGCCAGCTAAAACTTCTCGGTTGTTCCTGCGACTGGGACCGCGAGCGGTTCACGATGGACGAAGGCATGATGAAGGCTGTTAACCATGTCTTCGTGGAACTTTACAAAGACGGGCTTATATATCGCGGCAATTATATCATCAGCTGGTGCCCGCGCTGCAGGACCGCGCTCTCAGATATAGAGGTTGAGCACAAAGAGAAGAACGGCCACCTGTGGCACATTAAATATCCGGTTGTGGATTCAAAAGAATTCGTTACTGTAGCGACCACCAGGCCGGAGACAATGCTCGGCGATACGGCGGTTGCGGTAAATCCCAAGGATCACCGCTGGTCAAAGTTTGTCGGCAGAAAACTTGAACTTCCGCTTACCGGGAGACAGATTTTAGTTGTCGCCGATGAAAAGGTTGAGATGGAGTTTGGAACGGGCGCTGTAAAGGTTACCCCGGCGCATGACTTAAACGACTTTGAGATGGGAGTACGCCACAACCTTGAACAGATCTGCGTGATGAACCTTGACGCCACGATGAACGAGAGAGCGGGAAAGTTCAAGGGATTGGACAGGTTTAAGTGCAGGAAGGCCGTTGTTGAAGAACTTGAGGCTTTAAAACTGCTTGAGAAGATTGAGGATCACAAGAACTCGGTCAGCCATTGCAGCAGGTGCGACACGGTAACGGAGCCGATTATTTCGCTCCAGTGGTTTATGAAAATGAAGCCGCTTGCCGATCCCGCGATAAAGGCCGTTAAAGAAGGCGAGATTAAGTTCATTCCTGCAAGCTGGGATA
>CAIWRR010000240.1 GCA_903915125.1 Candidatus Firestoneibacteriota bacterium
AGACAAATTTTGATACTATTACGAACAAAGCAATCAAGAGGGTTGAAAGAATCATGAATAACACCCCTCGCAAGAAACTTTGTTTCAAAACACCTTTACAGGTGTTTAATGCGGGTGTTGCACTTCCACATTGAATGTTGCGGTTTATAAAGTATACAGGAAATATCGGTTTATAACGTTTGTACGCCGCGCTTCGCGCGTCTTGTTCTGTAAGGAAGGATATCTTTCATGCCGGACTTCGTCCGGCATAGCAGAATAACGTTCTAAACGTAATGCATTATCCCCTTTACTATTCAATCATTCGGGAAGGCAGGTTTTAAGCCAAGAGAAGAACCTTTCCGTGTGCTTGAACATTTCCGATGCCTGCTGTTCCGTGGCCGAAGCGTCTAGGTATTCTATGGCTGTCTTTTCCATCAACACTCTTTCTGCGTGCCTGCCCGCTGTGGAAGAATCCGCTTGTCCGGATACGGACCTGAGGACGAGAGCGTCAAGATGATCATCGGAGACGCTCTTTATGCCGGAATGGAATACCAAGAAAGCGTCAAGAGCGGAAATCACACAGTGAATCGAGGCCAGAGCGGCGCCATCGTAGTTCTTGTCTGACAGGCAGGTTTGAGCGGCATTAAAGAAATTATGCGCTTTTTTTAGATAATTCCGGTAGCTTGACCGGTCTGTTTTTCGTGTTTTTAGTTTTCTCGTCATTTTCCTGCGCCAAAACAAGCGGGATGCCGTGAAGCAGCAACCCCTGTTCAAGATTTTTTATTATCTCCTTTCTCTCTCTTTTTGCTTTTGCGTACTCCGAAACCGTCAAAACCAGCGCGTCCAGGCGGTTACCGGTGGCCAGGGCGAATTTTTCCGCCGCGCCTGCCGCAAGGTCTTTTATCTCTTCCTTTGCCTTCGCGTCTTTTACCAAAAAGAATACATCAATATCGCTGTCAGCCCTTTCCTTTCCTTCTTTGACGCTGCCAAACAGCACGACTGAAAGCGCCTTGCCGGCAAAAATAGCGGTCTTTTCGGCGACAACCTTCTTCGCCAGTTCCTGCTCTCCGGAGAAAAGCGGGCGCAGCAGCCTGACAACAGCTTCATTTTTTTCGTTTACCCTGAAAAGATACGCTTTACCCGCCTTGCGTTTTATCACAATACCCTGTAGAGCAAGACCCGCGAGTATCCTGTGGGCTTGAACATAGGAAAGCCCTGCGTTACGTGCCGTCTCTCTCCCGGTCTGCTCCGTACCGTAAAGTATCATATAGCGGAGAAGCAGCGCGGAGAGCGGGGTCTTCATAATTTCATATACCGCATTATTGTATATCATCTTTGTTCCCTCCATGTAACATATGTTACATGGAGTATACACGACACCTTTTCTATTGTCAAGCCGGTAACCATATATACAGGCGGGAATGGAAAACGTTGCAAAAAAAGTGAGGATCAGATGTGCTAACAGGTAAAGGGGACAGCTGTCCCTATTATCAGGCCTCTCTGGATCAGATGTGCTAACAGGTAAAGTGCTCGTAAAGGGGACAGCGCCATTTACTTATCCTTTTTAGGCCAGGGTCTTCCCCTCGGCAACAGCCTAAGCTTCAACTTCAATTTCGTCTCAAGCCAAGTAATAAATTTCTCGCTCCCATACGGCTTCCCGTTTAGCGTGCTTAGCCGGATTTGTTTCAGGTCATCTTCTCTGTCTTTTTCTTCTATGTAGGCCTTCCACTCTCTTTCATTCTTTCCTATTATCTCCTTTATCCCCGTTACCGGCAACTTTCCCGCTTTTCCGCCTATATGTTCTTTTGCGCTGGACCACTCATAATCCCAGGCTTTCTTCACCATCTTTGCCCTTACAGGATTCCTCTCTACATACCTCAGTACTTCCTTTAGAGATTCTTCCCCGAGCGGACTGGAATAATACCTTCCCTGCCACAGGTGACCGAGTGCCTTCAATTTCTTATTCATATACTGTGAATATCTCATATGCGCCATATTAAACAATCTCGACAATGACTCTTCCTTTTTCGGCGTTACTACGAAGTGCACATGATTGCCCATTATGCAATAACCGGCCACTTCTACATCGTACTTTTTAACATACTCCAAGATCCAATTAATATACTGCTCCCTGTCTTTGTCCGCGTAAAATATTTTTTGCCGGTAATTGCCGCGCTGGGTTACATGATGGGGTATTCCTGGTATGACTACTCTGGCTGTTCTTGGCATCGCTTATTTTAACAATTATACAGCTTTGTGTCAATTTAAATGGCGCTGTCCCTATTATCAAGATTCGGGAAAACAGAACTTACAGCAACGAAAAACAATACCAGTAGCAACTTCTTCATGACATCCTCCTTTGTTAATTTCCACCGAAGTATTTTTTATATTCTTCGATGGTTGTAATTTCAATTATATTTATCTTTGCCGGAATCTCGAACAGCTTCGGATCAAACTCCTCATTAAATTTAACATTCGAATAAACCAACACATCTTTCTGGTTTCTACCAAAATAATCTTCTGTCTTATAAGTAAAATAGTCGTCTTTCCCTATGTACGCAACGCTATGAGTGGTAAAATCCTGAGCTGCTCCTTTAGACCCACCGTACAATCTCTTCTGCTCTTTCTCTCCTAATTGATAAAGCGCTTTAGGAGTAACATGCTTATCTGTAACAACAAAACATTTCTTCCCATCGAACTCGCCCTCTTCAATTTTGCACTCAAGAGCTTTTGATGCATATTTCTTTGGATCCGCCAGTATTACCGTACGCAAATCTGCGTTTGATTGTGCGCGCATATCCTCAATTTTTTTTATATTGTATGCTTTATTGTTTTTAATTTGATATACGCCCTTGCTATTCACAATTCTCAAGCTAATTGTTTTTCCGTCTTTGTTCTTAATCTCGTGTCTTTTGAGCTTTATCCCGGTTGGGGTTTTCATAGAGTAATCTGTTATTTTCAAGCTTTCAGTGTTACTCTCATAATATGTGCTTTTTCGACCATCGGATATCTCCTTTTGTTTTTCATATATTTCTTGAATCTTCTTGCATGTTTCTTCAAATGAACTTTCTGCAATTTGTTCGGAATTGGCAATGCAACAAGACATCATGGCTATTAAGCAATAAATTAATGCTTTCATTTTATCTCCTTCGTAGCAATTTTTCTCTCAAGTTGAAAACCTGCATCCACCCACATACCCCATCCCCCACCAAATACCCGCACTTCTCCGTGTAAAGGGGACCGTGTAAAGGGGACAGGTAAAGGGGACAGCGCCATTTATTTGTCCTTTTCTGTTCTATCGGTCCACCGCCTTCCGTCTTCCGCCCTCGGTCCACCGTCTTCGTCGTTCTTGATGTTTACGTTATAAACGTTACGAACGTTACAAACCGCCCTTGACTTTACCTTACAAACTTTACAAACCTTAAGAACCTTATAAACTTTTACCCTCGAGGGTGATATTTCTTATGTACTTCTTTTAGTCTCGACCTATCCACATGCGTATAAATCTGCGTAGTTGAAATGCTTGAATGCCCCAGCATTTCCTGGACCGCCCGGAGGTCAGCTCCACGCGCCAGCAGATGAGTCGCGAAGGAATGCCGGATAGTATGAGGGGTTACCTCTTTCTTTATGCCCGCCGCCTTCACACAGCCCGTTATTATTTTCCACATCCAGACGCGGGAGAGTTTTTTGCCGCGCCTTCCGAGAAAAATAGTCTCATCTTTTGACTTTGTTTTTTCTATGATCTGCCGGCGCGTGCCTTCCATATATTTCTCAAGGAATTCCGCGGCCATATTCCCGACAGGAATTATTCTTTCCTTGCTCCCTTTTCCGGTAACCCTCAGATACTGCCCGCCCGGGTCGTAATTCTGCATCCGCAGGTTCACAAGCTCCGAGATGCGGAGCCCGGAAGCGTAAAGCAGCTCCATTATTGCGCGGTCTCGCGCCCCCTCGCCGGTATCCGCTTTTATTCCGTCGAGCAGGGCCTTGACCTCGTTTTCGTTCAGTATGTCGGGGAGCTTCCTTGAAAGACGGGGAGTCTCTATGTCGGCCACAGGGCTTTCTATCATTTCCACTTCGCTTGAGGCGTACTTGAAGAAAGTCTTAAGCGAAGAGAGGCACCTGGCGACCGACCTGGGATCGTGATTGCTCTTTAAAAAGAGCATATAATCCATTACCGAGGCCTTGTCCACTCTTTTTACTTCGGTGATTCCCGCCTTTTCCATATAGCCCGCGAACTTGAAAAGGTCCATCTTATAGGCGTCAACCGTGTTCGGAGAATACTTACGCTCCAGGACCAGGTATGTAAGGAACCCTTCCACAATTTCACGCATGGTTCTTCCGCCTAAAGTAATCAAGGAGCACTTTTTTATGGTCCGAGGCAAATTTCATCCTTCTGACATCATTTTCCGTAATAATCCTCACGCTCTTCGCGTCGTCTCCCGCGACCGGCATTCCGGCTGAAAACGCCGTAAATACGGTTGTGACCACATGAAAACGGGGGTCCCGCTTTGGAGCGGAATAAGTATGGTACTGTTTCAAATCCTTAAGCGAAAGCCCTGTCTCCTCTTTCATTTCACGCCTGACGGCGTCTTCAAGGCTCTCTCCGTAATCAACGAAACCGCCGGGAAGCGCGAACCCGAGCGGCGGATTCGAGCGCTCTATCACAACCACCCCGCCTTTCACCCTGATAATGCAGTCGGTTGTCAGGAACGGGGACTTCTGCTCGTTTCCGAAATAGTTCAGGTAGCCGATCAGGCCTTTCCTGAATTCTTCTTTTTCGATATTTTCGGCGGCTATTACGCTGAATTGCTTTACAGGATGTTCCCTGTGCTCAAAGATGTACCTGTAGATTTCCTGGGCGATTATCTTCCCCGCCTGATTGAATGAAAACGGCTCTTTTCCGGACAGAACGGAAAAAATAACACGCTTCCCGCCGGCGCGCGCGGCGGTTTTTACCGCTGTCGCAACTGCTTTTCTGAGTTTAGTCTCGGTATTCCCGCCCAACCGGAAAGTGAAGGCTCTTCCCGTCCCCTTCGCCTTCTCACTGGTAAGCTCTATTTTTATTCCTTTAATCGTTATGCTCTTCATTTTGTCCTTTTGCAACACTTCCTTCCGGTTTTTGACTTTGGGCAGATTAATCCAAACGTTCTTGCTGAGCCTCCGACCATCCAACCCTCCAACCCTCATCCTTTATAGCACTGAGAGTCTTCCCCCAAATAATCCCCGCACATATGATACGCCAGCGCCGGACAGCCCCTGCAGTCAATTATCTCGCAGCCGCGGCACTTGCCTTTCTTCGGCCCGTTCAATATTTCCTTAAGTGTGTTTGACTCCATTATTTCGTAAAGAGGAGTTTCAAGGATGTTCCCGATTTTTAACCCAAACCGGCGGCAGGGATAGACGCTCCCGTCCGGCATCACGCAGAAGTTTCGCTTGCTTATGTTGCAGTTAGCGCCGTATATTTTGACTTTTCCGCCGCGAGGAATGCGTATCCAGAAAGCTCTCCAGTCGTAGATTTCATCCATCGCTATCTTTTCACGGGAAAGGGCAAGCACCGAGGAAACAAGCTCGCGCCACTCCCCCCTTGCCAGCACTTCTTTCTTAATCGCGGCGCCGTTTCCCATAGGAATGAACCTTTCAACTATGATTCCGTCGGCGTCCAGCTCTTTCGCGAGGACCGCGAGGAGGGGAAGTTCCCTGAAGTTCGACTTCATCGCGGTAAACATTATTGTCGGAATGAATCCGTGGGCGGCTATCATTTTCAGGCCTTTGACCGCTTCGGCAAATGAGCCCTTGCCCCTTATTGAATCGTTCACAGCCGCGGAAGCCCCCTCCAGAGATACCTTTATTTCGTAAAGCTTCTTAAACCTCTCACGGGCAAAGAGCTTGTGATCGGTAAGCGGAATGCCGTTGCTGATTATGATGAACTCCTTTATTTCCTTCAAAGAGTTCAAATATTCGCAGAGCGGAATGAGCTCGTTTTTCAGGAACGGCTCTCCGCCAGTTAGGTTTATCACGGCCTTGGTCCTGAGTTTTTTCGCGGCAGCCGCAATGGCGTCAGCCGTTTTCTTCAGGCCTTCAAGCCCGAAGCCTGTTTTCACGCTGTA
>CAIWRR010000241.1 GCA_903915125.1 Candidatus Firestoneibacteriota bacterium
AAAACCATTGAGGCGGTGCTTGCGGAGCTCGGAGAAACTTATCTTAAGCCGACAGAAGAGAACAAGGCGTTCGTGAAGAGCCTTAAAACTTCGGGTTTGTCGGAAAGGATATCGTTAAAAGAACTTCTGCGCCGCCCCGAGATAAATATTGCCGATCTTTCCGGCAGGTTGAAGAGCGCCTGCGGACAAGATGAGCGCCTGAGAAGAGAAGCGCTGGAACAGGCTGAAATACAGGTGAAATATGAAGGGTATATTAAAAGGCAGCTTGAACAGATAGAGAAGTTTGAAAAGGAAGAACATGTCAAGATTCCCCCGGGCCTTGATTACAAAAAGGTTCACGGGCTATCCGGCGAAGCGGTTGAAAAATTCCAAAAGATACTTCCGGATTCCATAGGACAGGCGGGAAGAATTTCCGGAATAGCGCCGTCCGATATAACGGCAGTGTTAGTTTACATGAAGAAAATGAAAGAATAAGTACTGCGCGTAAATGCTTGAACATAAATTCGAGGCACGAAATCTGAAATTCGAATGTGATTTATTTCGTTATGCCGAAGAATACCCCGCCATTAATGGGGGGGATGAATTCCGCATTTCAAATTTCGAGTTTATGTTTTAGGTTGTATTTCCCCCTTTTTCCGGCTAAAATGACCCATGACCAACGAACAGCTCATATTCCTCTTCTCGCCCTATTTAAAAGCCGACGAAAAAATTCTCGGGGATTTCAAAGCCTATGCGGCTGAGCTCTTGGAGTGGAACAAGAAAACAAATATAACCGCAATAACCGGCGAGTATGAAATATTTAAAAACCATTTTCTCGACTCCCTAAGCGTTCTTCCGCTTATAAACCCCAAAGGAAACCTGCTTGATGTAGGAACCGGAGGAGGCTTTCCCGGGCTCGTTTTGAAGATAGTCTGCCCAGAACTTAAGGTCACGGTTATGGACTCGGTGGCGAAAAAGGTTGTTTTCCTCGATCACATCATTGACACGTTGAAACTTGACAGCGTCGATTCAAAATGGGGAAGAGCCGAGGAATTTGGGAGAGATCCGGCTTTCAGGGAACAATATGATGTTGTGACTGCTCGAGCCGTGGCAACTATGCCGGTGCTTGCAGAGTTCTGCATACCGTTCGTAAAAGTTGGCGGCGTCTTTATAGCCCAAAAAGGGCGTGATGAGAAGGAAATAAAAAAAGCGGAGAAGGTAATAGATATCCTCGGGGGCAAGCTGGAAGAAATCCGCAAGGTAAAATTGCCGGGGGACGATGAAGACAGAAATATTGCCGTTATTAGAAAAATAAGGAACACCACGCAGGAATATCCCAGAAAACCCGGCATACCCGAAAAACGCCCCATCAAAACAAAATAAACTTCGTTTAATTGCGCAGATTAGAGAAAGAGATTAAATAGATTAAAGTTGATTTAATCTGCGTAATCTCACTATCTAATCCTTCTAATCATATATCATCTTTCATTGACATTAAGGCCACGCCAATGTAAAATTATGCCTGCTCGGGGAGAAAATGGGAAAAGTCATAGCCATAGCCAATCAGAAAGGCGGAGTAGGGAAGACCACGACCGCCGTCAATCTGTCCGCCTCAATAGGCGTACTTGAGAAAAATACACTCCTTATTGATATGGATCCTCAGGGGAATTCTACCAGCGGTTTCGGAATAAATCCTTACCAGGTAGAAAGCAGTATTTATGACTGTTTGATAAATGCCCGTCCGCTGAAGGATGTTCTTCTGCAAACCGAAATATCTTACCTGAAAGTTGCACCATCCAATATAGATCTAACCGGTGCTGAAATTGAGTTAGTCCCACAAATGGCACGAGAATATAAATTAAAAGAGGCAATCAGCCCATTAAAAGATGAATATCAGTACATATTTGTTGATTGTCCCCCATCATTAGGCTTGTTGACTCTCAACACGCTGGCAGCTGCTGACAGCATATTAATACCAATTCAATGTGAATATTATGCCTTGGAAGGTGTAACAAAGCTGTTAAATACGATAGACCTGGTAAAAAAGAATCTTAATCCCAACCTTGAGATTGAGGGCGTAGTCTTAACCATGTATGACAGCAGAACTACCCTGTCACAGCAAGTCAAAGAAGAAATATTGAAACATTTCAAAGAAAAGGTGTATAATACATTTATACCGAGAAATGTCAGATTGAGCGAAGCGCCGTCATACGGTAAGCCAGTCATTTTATACGATGTCAGGAGTACCGGAGCCGAGGCTTATATTAATCTTGCAAAAGAGGTGGTCAACCATGCAGAAGGGATTAGGTAAAGGATTAGGAGCGCTAATAACAGGATCAGGGCCGCAGGCTCCGGCACAAAACTCCCCCCAGAACACCGAAAAAACAGTCATAAAAGAAGGAATAATTAACATTGAAATAAGCAAGGTAATACCAAACAAATACCAGCCCAGGAAAGAGTTTAATCCGGAAAAACTCAGAGATTTGGTCGCCTCAATCAAGGAAAAGGGTGTAATTCAGCCAATTTCTGTAAGAAAGATTGGAGATGATAAATATGAGCTTATTGCGGGTGAAAGACGCCTAAGAGCAACCAGGGAGGCCGGTCTGGAAAGAATACCGGCTATCTTAAAAGATGTCAAAGATGAAGACATGCTTGAGTTGGCCCTTATTGAGAACATTCAAAGAGACGATCTCAACTCCATAGAAGAGGCAGTTGCTTATAAGCGATTAATTGACGAATTTGGTTTAACGCACGATGAAATGTCAAAGAAAGTTGGAAAAGACAGAAGCACCATTACTAACGCTCTCAGGCTGCTGAATCTTCCAGTTAAGATCCAAGACTATGTTTCACGTGAAACAATTTCAATGGGACACGCAAGGGTATTGCTAGGCATTGAAAATGCCAATTTACAGTATACAATCTGCGAAAACATTATTAAAAAAGGCCTTTCTGTAAGGCAAAGCGAAAGCCTCGTTTCTCGCCTAAAAAAGATTGAAAAAGGTCCAAAAAAGGCAATTATTGATATTGATGTGCATATAGCCGAAGCCGAAAAGAAGATGCAGTATGCGCTTGGCGCCAAAGTAAAAGTAAAGGGGCGCACTAAAGGTAAGATAGAAATTTACTATTCCGGACTCGATGAGCTAAATAGGGTGTATGAATTGATTAAAGATGTCGCAAAACCGCCACAGCAGTAGCATAATAGACTAATATTATGCTTTTTATTGGGAATGCGACTGCTATTTCGTAGTATTTTGCTTTGTATGTGGGTTTTAGTTGACAGAATGTCATGCCGACGCATGTTTCACGAGAAACATTGGTGTTAAATGTAAAATCGATAGGCCCTAAAACACTCCAGGATCGCTTTATTTCGTACTTCCCACCTCTCGGCACCAACTACCCAAAGTCCAATTTCTCTTTCAATATATATGAATCTGAGAAGGATTATTGCGCTGGTATTTCAGCAAAATTGACGATCCAAGCTATCCTGGAAAACCA